>CAZACO010000151.1:0-7941 GCA_964483185.1 uncultured Desulfobacteraceae bacterium | reverse complement strand
TTTGCCATGGGTTTACCCGTTGTTTTTTGCAGCTGTTCAAATGAACCCATGAACCCTTAGACTTTTGAACGCTGAACCCTCCGCCTTCGGACCTCTGAACGCGTACATTTTTTGAGGATATGAAATGGCCAGAATTGATGACTACAAAAAAGCAGTTGAATTGGGAAAGGCAGATTTAAAGGAAAAAAACCCCAAGCGAATAGCTGATCTGAGTGGCGCTTCATTTGAGCCGCATCCCGGGGGAAAGGCGGTTCTGAGCCTCGATTTCCTGGGCAGGAACGTAACCATCACCTGGCCGGATATCGCCATATCTCTCAGGGAATCCGGCGACGAAATGCCTATGCAGGAGCAGATCCTCCTCTTACATTACCTGAGCGGTGCACAGGGCGCCACGGTTACAGGCGAATGGATCGCTTACCAGGAAGTGCCTGATGGCAAATTTTATTTGGATGCCTTTGTCAGAAGGGCCAAGAATCCGATGGTCCTGGTCTTTGGAAACCAACCGGAACTGCTGGTTAAGCTGGCAGCTGAACGCTATGGTGCAAGGCCTCTGGATCAAGGGGACCTCTCCGTGTTCGTCCAGGCCCTGCCCCTGGTGCCGGTGGCATTGATTCTGTGGGAGGGAGACGACGAATTTCCACCGGAAGGAACCATCCTTTTTGACCGGAATGTCTCTGAAATCCTCTCTGCCGAAGATATCGCCTGGTTGGCCGGCATGATTATCTATCCCCTCATCGGAATGGCGAAAGGGAGTTAGGGCTCGCTTACGGTTAAACCCTTTACTTTACGAGGTGAAAAATGTCTTCTGACAAGCCCCAGGTGGGTGTCATCATGGGAAGCGTCTCTGATTCTGATGTGATGAAAGGGTGCGTGGACCTGCTCACGGAACTGGAACTGCCCCACGAGGTAAAAGTGCTCTCAGCGCACAGGACCCCGGATCTGACAAGAGAATATGCCGTCTCAGCGGCTGATCGCGGGATTGAAGTGATTATAGCTGGTGCGGGATGGGCCGCGCACCTGGCCGGTGCCATAGCGGCACACACCACCCTGCCGGTTATCGGGGTGCCGATCGATTCATCCCCGTTTAAGGGAATGGATGCTCTTTTGTCCACAGTTCAGATGCCTTCCGGCATCCCGGTAGCCACGGTGGCCGTAGGGAGCGGCGGCGCAAAAAATGCCGCCCTCCTTGCAGCTCAAATCCTGGCTCTGAAATATCCTGCAGTTGCAGAAAAGGTAAAGGATTACCGCATCAAATTGACAGACAAGGCCTCAGAGAAGATCGATTCCTGGATGAAGTAATAAACATCGAATTTCGATGTTGGACGTTTCCCGCTTTGAGCGGGATTCGATGTTCGACGTTCGTCTTTTAAAACAGCCTGGTACGGCATAAATGTAACCAGTAAACCTCTAAGAAACATGATCATCCACCTGGACCCTTCCACAAATCAGAAACAGGTGATTCAGCGGGCCAAAGCAGTCCTCCTGCGGGGGGGGCTGGTTGCCTGTCCCACAGAGTCCTTCTACGGCCTTGCCGTGGATGCCGGCAATGAAGCAGCTATCGGAAAGCTCTTTTCTTTAAAAAAACGACCGGCAGAGCGTCCGGTCCTGATCTTGATCCCATCCACTGAATCGTTAACACGATACGTGACGCACATCCCTACGGTTGCCCTCAATCTCATCCGCAAATTCTGGCCCGGCGGCCTGACCCTGGTCTTTGAGGCCTCGAAAAAAATCTCCCCACTGCTCACCGGGGGCACCGGCAACATCGGAGTCAGGCTGTCCAATCACCCCGTGGCCACGGCATTGGCTTGGGCCATCGAAGGGCCGGTAACCGGGACCAGCGCCAACATCTCGGGCGTCCCCCCCTGTCGTCATGCAGAGGAGGTCATGGAGTTTTTCGGTGAAACGATCGATCTGATCATAGATGGCGGAGAAACGGCAGGCGGGACCGGATCCACCGTCCTTGATGTGACGGTTGATCCGCCTGTGATATTAAGAGATGGAATGATTCCACGCCGGTCCATCGAGGCATTTATCCAGAATATACCCGTTTTACCCCGCGAAGGTCCTTCGTAACCGAGGAAACCTGAGACCGGAGAGTTGACTTATGAAAAAAATAGTCTTGATACTTATGGTCATTGTGGCACTGACAATTGCCGGCTGTTCTGGAGATAGCGATAAAGAGCTCTTTGAAACTGCACAGCTGGAGGAACTGCAGAACAATCACAAGAACGCGACAAAGCTTTATCGGGAAATAGTCGAAAAGCATCCTGAAGGCAAGTATGCAGCAAAGGCCAGGGAGAGGCTGAATGGATTGAAACGGGCCGGACACTGATTTTTTGTTTGCGGTTACCAACCTGAAACCGGGAGAGGAGCAATGGAAAAAAAATTGCCGGGGAATCGGTTTTTTAACAGGGCGCGCGAGACCATGGACTGGGAAGAACGCAGGGCCGGCCTGAGCCGGCGGTTTGTGGATATCTTTCAGCATGCCTACCGACACGCCAAGGCATACAAAGAGATCTACGGTTCCGCTGGTATTCATATCTCCGACATCAAGAGCCTTGATGATCTGGAAAGGCTGCCGATCCTTCGCATGGAGACGGTTGTGGAACGGCAGGCACAGGATCCGCCCTTTGGTGGTTTTAATACAACGGACCCAGCCGATATGAGGCGGATCTACGTCAATCCCGGTCTCATCTACCAACCGGGAGAGGAGGAATATAAAGACGCCTCCTGGGCCGAGGCCCTTTGTGGCGCGGGTTTTGAGCCGGGAGATCGCGTCATCAATACCTTTAATTACCATCTCTGGCCCTTTGCCTTCATGTTGGACACATCAGTGAAGATGATCGGCGGCACTGTCATCCCCACAGGCATCGGGAACACCCTGATGCAGGTCAGGATCATGCAGGGATTAAGGGTCAATGGATTCATGGGCACCCCGAGTTTCCTGATGACCATGATCCAGCGTGCCGAAGGGATGAAGCTCGATCTGAAAAAGGATATTTTCCTACGAAAGGCCCTTGTAGGCGCAGAGATGCTCCCCGAATCTCTCCGCTCTCGACTCCAGGACAAACTGGAAATGACCATCCGCCAGGGATACGGGACCGTGTTTTTAGGGTGTATCGGATACGAATGCCCATTCATGACCGGTCTGCACGTGCCGGATAATATCTACGTCGAAGTGGTGGACCCCAGGACCGGAAAAGCGGCACGACCGGGGGCCGTGGGCGAGATCGTCGCCACCAGCTTCAATAAATTTTACCCGATGATCCGCATGGCAACAGGAGATATCTCAATTCTGACCCGCGAATCATGTCCCTGCGGCAGGACCGGCCTTATGTTGAAGAAGATTCTCGGGAGGACCGATCAGGCCACCAAAGTGAAGGGCACGTTTATCCATACATGGCAGACCGATGATGTCATCTCCCGGCATCCGGAGGTCTTTAAGTATCAAGTCGTCATCACACGGGAGGATCACAACGACATCATGACGTTTGTGGTGGAACTGAAAGAGGAGGGGCCGGATTCCGGCATGGTACGAGCCCGCATTGAACGGGACATAAAGGACATCCTCACCATAAAAGGCGTCGTTCAGGTGGTCCCCAGGGGCACCATCCCCGACCTTCACAAAAAGATTGAAGACAAAAGGACCTGGGAATAAGGGAGCCCTCGCTGGGAGCGTGTGATATGGACAAGATGAAGATCGGCGGCATCATGCAGAGCGACGGCCGGGCTTTGGTGAAGATCATGTCAGTGCCGGACCATGTGAGTGTTGCGGGTACTGTCCTGGGGGCGATGGGAGACCATCAGATTAATATCGAGCTGCTCTTGGAGAGCTTTGATCTCGATGACTGTGGGAATTTCTCCATTGTTATCGATCAGAAGGATCTGGATCAGGCCCTGGCCGTCCTTGAGGCGATAAGACCGGTCATAGACGCCAAGGCGATTTCCTACACCCCTGACGTGGCCGTTGTCACCGTATTCGGGCCACACCTGCGCGAGAAACCCCTGGTACACGGCGTAATGTTTTCTTCTATTGCTGCTGTGGGAATAAGCTGCCTTGCCATCTGCACATCCATCTCGAGCGTATCCTGTGTGGTGGAGGGACAATACCTTGACATTATTGTGGGTTCTCTTGAAGAGGCATTCGAGACACCCTCCCAGGTAAAGCATCGACCCAAGGATTATTGACCAGAGGCTTAGGGCTCGCGCAAAAATAGGTTCCAGCTATTTTTGCGTGAGCCCTTAAACACGAAAGGCCCGCAGATCTCCTCACGATCTACGGACCTTTCATGGCATTCAACAACGTCTGCCAATCATCAAAGGAAGATGTGCGGGCACAACGACCCTAATGAAACCTCAACCCTCTGATCAGCCAACCATCTCCTTTACTTTCTTCAGGGGACGGATCTTGACTGCCCGGCGGGCCGGTTTGGCCTTGAAAATGGCCTCTTCTCCGGTAAAAGGGTTTATCCCTTTACGCGCCTTGGTTGCAGGTTTGTGCTTGACTTCAATCTTCAAGAGCCCTGGGAAGGTAAATTGACCGGGGCTACGCTTCTTGATGTGACGCTCGATGAGGACGGCAAATTCATCGAACACCGCCGATACCTGTTTTTTGGTCAGCTCGGTGTTCACCGCAATCTCATTCAATATTTCAGCTTTGGTCATCGGTTTTTTTACCGCCGTGTTCTTCTTCGTAGTTGCTTTCTTAGCCGCTTCCTTTTTGCCGCTTTTTTTGGCCGCCATGAAACTCTCCTTTCTTTGAAGATTGACGTTGATGTATTCCCTTCTGAGTACCGGAGCCACTCAGAAGGCGCTAAACCGCACACACCGCAATAACAGCCCCACACATCACACAGCTATTATAGTATTTTCCGCACGCTGTCAATCAATTTATTGTAAGCCTCAAAAAATAGTCTTTGATGTGCTGTCCAAAAAAACGCAACGATAACCTTCCGCTTTTCTAAGGGCTCGCTCAAAAATAACTTCGCAGAATTGACGCTCAGATTCAGATCAGATTTGGTTGCCGCGATTGAGTGAAGCCACAGGAATAGTGAACTATTTCGAGGACTTCAGGATTGAGTGGCGACCGAAGATGGCCCGAAGCTGAGATGGGAAAATGTGAAATTATTTTTGCGCGAGCCCTAAGCACCCGAAATTTGGATTTTGCACAGTAATCTTCTTTGCAGTCCTTGACTGCTGATTGGCCCAAAGAACGTTTCTAAAATGCTGTAAAAATTGACTTATGAAAACAGCTTTGCTATCCTGTTTTCCGGCTCTGGACTATCTGTATGTAAAGGGGGCAGCTCATGATCATCATAAATGTGCTCGTTGGAATGGCTGCGTTAATCCTCGGGAGAAAACTCTTCTGGCTCTTTGTCGGAGTCATCGGTTTTTTGGCTGGAATGAATGTCGCTTCTCAATTTTTCAGCGGACTGCCCCAGTGGCAGATTCTTGTCATCGCTCTAATTGCAGGGGTTATCGGGGCGCTCTTAGCTGTCTTCTTTCAACGGCTCGCTATCGTGGTGGCAGGCTTTGCAGGAGGCGGATATCTCATTCTGCATGTCCTGAACATATCAGGCTGGCAGCCCACGCCGATCTCCTGGCTTCCATTCCTGATCGGCGGTCTGGTCGGCGCCGTTCTCCTCTATTTTCTCTTTGACTGGACGCTGATCTTCCTTTCTTCTGTTATCGGGGCCTCGCTGATCACCCAGACTGTCCCGCTGAGCCCACCGGTTGCAGGGCTTCTGTTGTTCGGTCTCTTTATCGCGGGATTCTTGACTCAGGCGAAAATGATGAAACGCGAGCGGAAATAGGGCCTGCACGGTTTTACAGGGCCTTTCGGTCACACCTGATACTCCCCCTTATTGTTGCCGTCCCTGAAAATCTCTCCTGGCCAGCAGCGCTGCACCCAGGGCGCCAACGACCTGTGGTTCGGAATAGACATGAATCGGCTGGCCGAGTTTTTCTTCCATGAGCCTCACCACGCCGGTGTTCTTGGCCACCCCGCCACTCATGGTCACGGCGCCATGAACGCCTAAACCCTTCACCATGCTCCATACCCTGTTTACAATGGCCCGGTGCAGCCCCCGGATAATTTCATCTTTGGGATGGTTCTGGGCCACGAGGGACACGACCTCGCTTTCCGCAAAAACGGTGCAGACACTGCTGATACCTACCTCTCCACCCGCCTTCAAAGAGAGGGGGCCCATGTCGTCCAGGGCAACCTGCAGCTTGTCGGCCATCACCTCCAGGAAACGGCCGGTGCCGGCCGCGCACTTGTCGTTCATGGTGAAATCCAGGACCTTCCCCCCTTCTCCGACGCGGATCACCTTGGAATCCTGCCCGCCGATGTCGATAACAACCCCTGTGTCCGGAAACAGGTGGAAGGCCCCCATGGCATGGCACGAAATCTCGGTAACCCGTTTATCAGCAAATGGGATCGAGACGCGGCCATAACCGGTTGCCACGATACACTTGATCCGGGCCCGTTCGATTCCCGATACGGACAACGCTTTTTTTAAGGCTGCCGAAGCCGCATCCGTACTGTTGGCTCCTGTCTGGACAATAGCGTAACCGGCAGGCCCGTCCTCCGTATTGAGGATCAGGGCCTCCGTACTGAGTGAGCCCACATCGATCCCTGCAAAATAGTCCCGGTTTTTCATATGGCCTTCGGCTGTCATTCGGTGGTCATTCGCTTCGCTGTCATTAGTCATTAGATCGTCCGTGGTCCAAAGTCCAGCGTCCAATGTCGGGAAGAGGTGTTGGTCATTAGTCATTGGTGATAACGAATAACCGATAACAAATAACGAATAACAAGCTTGGTGGACCTTTAACTTTGGACCTTGGACTTTGGACCTTGAACTTTGGACGTCATCCTTCCATCGTCTCGAAAAAGGCCTCCAGGCGGGTACGTGTCTGCTCTTCGGAATACGCCCGAAAATCGGTAATGTCCGCATCAACAATCACCGAGGGTATTCCCAGGCGATCCATCAGCATCCGCTTGAGATCGTACTGTCCGACCGAATAGGGTTTACAGCTCTTGGCCGAATGGATGACCAGCCCGTCCACACGGTATTCCTTGATAAGCCTCTCCATGAGACGCAGACGGTGGTCCAGGTTATTGTTGAGCACTACCAGGCTGTAGGTCCTGGCCATGGATTCAAATGGCTTGTCCGCATCCATATGAGAAATCGTCTCGGCCCAGGCGTTGGTGTAAGTGGCCGTAACAAAATTCATACCCCGCTCAGCGAACAGATTTGAAAAATCACGGACCTTGTACCAGATGGCAATATTGTCCCACATCAGTCGCTTGCGCTCATTCTCGATCGCCCCGATGCCCCGCTCTATCCTTTCTCGCAGCTCTTTCAGAAGGATGTGGTAATAATCCAAGGCCACCGGGAGACCCCTGAGGGAAACAATCGGCGCCAGATGGATAAAGGCATCAAAGATGGTCATGGGCGCCGGTTGTGCCTTCATGGTGGCAAGGACCTCGCCCCAGGCAAAAGATGAATCACGTGCAATATGGATCATCTCCTGGAATTTCTGATTGTCGAAGCGGCACCCGGATACCTTCTCCAAGACCGGAATCATCTCCTCCAGTTGGCTCACCATATAGGCGCTATCGGGTTCCGTGATATTTTCAAAATTGTAGGGGGTGTCGAAAAGCAATAGGGGAATCTTCAGTTGATGGGCCAGAACCCTATACCAGTAGACGACGGTCTGACAGATGTTGTTGGAGGCAAACAGGAGATCCGGCCTGGGCAGCTTGCCCACGGGTGTCTTGCCCGAAAGG
Source organism: uncultured Desulfobacteraceae bacterium (assembly GCA_964483185.1). GTDB lineage: Bacteria > Desulfobacterota > DSM-4660 > Desulfatiglandales > Desulfatiglandaceae > CAZACO01. The sequence continues at coordinate 146 of CAZACO010000151.1, read as the reverse complement.
AAATGGCCCAGGTCAATGCGGGCATAAGAGCAGAGATCCTGGTGATAGCCATGCGCCTCTGCCTCTTCACAAAGCTCCGGCCCAAGCCTCTGGGCACCGCAGAGGGCCCCGTGGTTTTCAGGATAAATGGTGTAAAAGCCAAAGGG
>CAZACO010000150.1:0-7993 GCA_964483185.1 uncultured Desulfobacteraceae bacterium | reverse complement strand
TATGGCAAATGCAAGGAATCCGTATTCCATGAAATATTGAAGCGTAGGGAGCCCCAAGGCGGCCAGACCATCATGAATACCCAGCAGAATCCAAAAACCCATCCCTGCCAGAAACGTAATCCGGTGTTTCGGGTCGGTCCGTTTGTGTCTTATCCAGATGATCATCGCGTACACGGCTGCTGCAGCCGCATAAAGGATGAACATGGGACCCAGAGGTCCCAGGGCCGGTTCAATATAGGGGGACGCCAAGCCGATAAAATTCCGCGTGGCGAAACTTTCAGCCACAACATAACTGGTGGACCACAGGAGGATTAAGATAAGAGCGTGGCAGACGCCGGCTATCGGATGATATCGTTTGCTTTTGATGCCAAGATAGGAAAACGTAAATCCATACAGGCCATGGATCAGACAGATAATAGCCGTAAATTCCACCAGGCCGGCAAATCGGTTAAGGGGTCCCTCAGGCGTATTGTATTCAAGGAAAATGGCGACTGAATAGAGTAAGGCTGAAAATGAGATGGCTGCGCTCCAGGCGTACCATGTGAGTTGAGGCTTTCTGATAAAGAAAAGCGTCTGCAAGATCAGCATGAGCAGGGCCAACGCCGCTACCGATAATGATCCGGCAGACTGAAGTATGATGTTTTCAGATAACATACTAATTTCTTATAAATGCATCGTAAAAGACGAGCCGTTGTTTCTGCCTGTATCGATGGTTTCCTGCATTTGTCAAGCCTTTAGCATAAGCCACTTTTTAACGAATTTCAACAAGATTGCCAAACCAATACTTGAAGAGGGCTGAAGCAAGGTCTCAACCTATAGGGGTTCGCCCTGCAATTTCAAGATTGCAGGCATGGCCTGCCAGCCTTGATATGAGCAGCAAACCAAGATAACATCAGATGTTTCTTTGAGAGGGAACCGCAGGATTATAGAAAAATTCCTCTTTTGAGGCTAGGGCAAAGGGTCCGCAACACCTGTGGTATCAGGCGGGGCTGGAGTTCTGAGGCTCTTCGGAAGGAGGAGGGCAAAGCGATATTTAGAGCCGTGTTTTGTCAGCTATTTCTGCCAACCTGCATGGTAATCCCCTTTTCCCGGTATGGCGATAGATTTTGCTCTGCTTTAGACCGCCGAGCATTCCGAAGGATTTCATAGGTCAATCGTATACCTCCCGTTTCGTAATGGTAATCCCGTAATCGTATGACATCCTTCTCATGATTAAAAGGTGGCACGATCTCGGAGAGGTTTTTATTGATCTCCTTCGCTATGGTTTTGACCATTTTGTCTGTGGTGTCTTTTTTTGCTTCAATAACGATCATTTTTTCTATTCACGCACTCTCAGCCCAAATCGCTAATGTGGCCGGGAGCCTATCTTCAGAATTTGGCCTTGAATGGGGTAAGGTCTATGTACAGAACGGTCCCGAACTTCCCCACTCATCTTTTGGACGAAATGCCTGCCGAGTTTTTCAAAACTCGATCTTCCGGGATCAGCGATAACCACAAATTGAACGCCTTCACCCAAGGCGCGGCATATGAGCCCTTTTAGAGAATCGACCAATGAATCCCAAAAGCAAATATCCGCACCGATCATGACATCGATGCCTTTTAGATCATCACTTATCAGGTCATCAAACCCCAGCTGCATGGTTGAGACTTCGACGTGGTTGATCTGTGTGTGGATATTCAAATATGGAAAGACTTCTGAATCGATGTCAACGCTTGTTACTTCGGCACCATGGTTTTTTGCACAGAAGATGCCTGCCAATCCCCAACCGCACCCCAATTCCATGACGCGGGCGCCTTTACGCAATCCTTGCCGGTTTAAAAAGTCCATCAACAACCAACTTGAGGGCCATAACCTAAAACCTTGAAAAGAAGCAGCATGTGTTCGTTTGAGTCTCCTGATCTTGTGGTGGCTCGGCCGGAAAACGCGTACCCCATATTCCAGGATTTCGGTCTTCTTATCTGAGGCCGAACAATCCCCATTATCTGGTTTTTCACTAAGAGATCTCTCCATTCTCTCTTTTCCCTCAGGCTGCTAAAGGTAGTCGGTTAGCGGGGATGAGATCTTCGACCTTTGTATGTGCCGGACCTTTTCTTTAATTGCCGTCTCCCTGACCGGAAAGTAGGTATTTTTTTGGCAGGCGGTATCTGGACATCCGGCAGCGGCAGTTTCAGCAGCGATTGATCCGGGTGCACGCAATTCAGCGAGTTCCCGAGGTACTTCTCTATCGGCGGGATGTAAAACGAATCCTCCTCGCAGGCAAAACTCACAGAAGTTCCTGTGGCACCGGCGCGGCCGGTGCGTCCGATCCGATGCACGTAATCTTCGGGGGCCCGGGGCAGAGTGAAATTGATGACATGACTGATGCCTTCAACATGCAGGCCGCGTGCCGCCACATCCGTGGCCACCAGGACGCGAATTTTTCCGTTGCGAAAATTCTCAAGGGTTTTGATACGTTTCTTTTGAGGTACGTCGCCGGAGAGGACAGCGCAGCTGATGCGGTATTGTCTGAGCCGCTCTGCCAGACGGCTGGTTTGATCCCTCCGGTTGGTAAAAACAAGGGCCCTCTGCAGATTCTGTCCCGCAATTAAATTCAGCAGAAGGGCGAATTTTTCTTCGGCGGTGACAATATAAATCACCTGATTGACCGATTGCGCTGCCACTTGTTCCGGTTCGATCTCCACATGAACGGGATCCCGGGTCCACTGTTCGGCCAGCCGCTCCACCTCGGGTGTCAATGTGGCGCTAAAAAACATTGTCTGTCGCTTGTGTTTTGGTGGGGTACTGTGGACGATCTTTCGCACATCGGGGATAAACCCCATGTCGAGCATGCGGTCGGCTTCATCGATGACGAGGATTTCCAATTTATCCAGTTGTATGCGCCTCTGTCTCTGGAAATCAAGTAACCGTCCTGGAGTGGCGATCATGATATCGACGGTCTTTTCTGCCAAGGCCCGTTTTTGCTTATCGTAATCCAATCCCCCGAAAACCGGTTGGATTTGGATGTCGGTGTATTTCCCGATGGCTCGGGCGTCTTTTTCGATTTGGAGCACGAGCTCCCGCGTGGGGGCAAGGATCAGCACCCGTGGCACGCCACACCGACGTTTGTCTTGGAGCGGTTTTGTGAGCAGCCGGGTGTAGATATCAATCAGAAAGGCGGCGGTTTTTCCGGTTCCCGTCTGTGCCTTCCCCGTGGTATCAGAGCCGGCAAGGGCTTCGGGAAGGATTTCCGCTTGTATCGGCGTACAGTATTCAAAGCCCTCGTCGGCGACGGCGTGCATAATTTTCGCCGGCAGATCCAGGTCGTGAAAACGGACTTGTCCTTCGGCAGGTGGCACATTAAACTGGGAGACATCCCAGGCGGTTTGCATGTCTTTCCCTCTGGTTCGGCGTTTGGCCCTGGATGATTGGCGCTTTTTCCACAAATCCCGGGCCGGGGATTTGTCATTGCGGCCCCGTCGGTGCTGTTCGGCAAGACCGGTTCGGGTATTTCTTGTGATTGCCTGTTTTCGGTTGAGGATTCTGTTAGTTTGTTAAAAACGCCGCCCCCCACCTTGTCTCCCTCTCCCTCGATTTCCTCCGGATCGATTGCCTTCGGTACGGGCTCGAGCTTGATTTACCTTAATCGCTCGTCCTTTTAGCTCCTTACCGTCCAAGCCATCTATCGCGGACTGAGCGCTGGCATTATCCTGCATTTCTATGAAGCCAAATCCTTTTGATCTGCCACTGTAATTGTCTTTTATGATCTTGATGGACTCCACCTGCCCGAAGGCATCAAAAGCCTCCTTCAAGTCGTCTTCTGTTACCTCGTAAGACAGATTACCCACATAGATATTCATTCGCTCCTCCTTTTATCTTGAAAATCCTTTTGATGATCCGATTCATAAGATTGTTCCCAATGCTTGTAACCGTGATCCCTTTTTCAATACTTGATATGATTTCTCTGCTCCCGATTATGAACTCAAAAGGGTCGTGGTTTTCTGAGGTATCAACCCCCTCGACATTTTTGAGCTTTTCCGCGTAGTGCAGCTTCACCCATCTCTATTTCTTGTTTCATTCATGAGCCCCTCCCATGGATATTTTATTTAATGTCAAAAGTTTGATGCATTCGTAAAAAGTCAAAATCTCGCGCAAAGGCGCAAAGCTCGCAAAGTTAACTTGTTAATATTAAAAGATCTTTTCCTGGCGTTCTTGGCGTCTTTGCGAGAAAACATACTTTTTATGGGCCCATCAAAATTTCATCTTCAGAAATTCGGTTTGTGCTGTTAAGGGTGACCCCTTCCAAGCACTTAGAGAGCAGAATCCAAACCAGGCTGGTGGCGGATCCGTCATCCTGCCCAACCAACGATTTACCGTCCATTTCGATAGTATTGGACGCCAAAAGGGGACATAGTCTGAAACCGTCATTTAGGTAAAACGAGTTTGCATACAAAGCACAAAAAGCTTTTAATTGAAGTCAAGAATGGGAAGCTACATTTCGCCCGCCTGAGGCCTGATAGGTTAGTAGGCCTACTGCAAATGCGCGGTGGCTAAGAGCTTTCAGCGCCCTTTTCACGTGAGGAATTCAGAGGCAACCAAGGGAGGCAGAAGAACTTGGCCGAATGGCTTTACACCATAATCATATTTACCCGCTTAAGCTACATCGAAATTTAATAATGGCCGATTAAGACCATCCAAAATCACCTGTCATTTTTAAAAAAGTTTACATCTGATATTTACCTAACATAATATATCTTTAATTAGAGTAAGTCAACTTTTTTGTCATTTATGTTTAAAAATCAAGACCTGTCTTAGGGCTCGCTGAAGATCTCTCTCATGACCTCCTTTGCCTTCTGATACTGCGGATCGCTCAGCCCCATCGAACCGTCTTCCTTGATAAGAGGTCGATCGTCAATCGGGTATATCCGTTCCTTTAGTCTTGCCTGTTTTGCTATCCTTTCAGGCACATCGGGCGTAACGCCGATCGCCTTCTTCACATCATCCGGGAATTTACCTGGATCAGCCGTCTCATAGATCACAGCAAGGCGGTCGTGGTTTCCATCCAGGTAGGTATCCAGGGCCCGCCAGCCAACGGCCCCGTGGGGCTCAATGACGATCCCGAATCGCTCATATACCTCGCGTATGGCGTGATAGTGATCGCGATTGCTCACGCTAATGGTGTAAAAATCCCTTCTCATGGCCTCCAGGTCCGGCCGGGTATCCATCACCCCCTCCTGAACGACATTACCCGATGAATCCCGTTTGTCGTAGACATGCCCGCCATACAGATCCACAAGCCTTGCGAAATTGCTCGGGTTTGAGACGATCATGGCAGAAGAGGGGGACTTTCTGGATGGTTTGACCCGGTAATCTCCTGTCTTCAAGAATTCCGGGAACTCATCGTTCTCGTTGACGCCGCATATGATTTTGGCGATCGGAAGCCCCATCTGTTTGGCGATGACGGTCCCCATCATATCTCCAAAATTTCCCGAGGGCACACTTGCGATCATCGGTTCCTCGTGCTCGGCAATGCGAGAATACGCAAAGAAGGGGTAAACAGCCTGTGGCAGGAGCCGCCCCACACTGATCGAGTTCGCAGATGTGAACCGGCCAGGATCGTTGAACAGCTCACCGGCAAATGCCTTATCCCCCAACAGACGTTTTGCCAGGGCCTGACACACATCAAAATCCCCGTTTATCTCAAAGGCGTATACATTGCCGCCTAAGGTTGTCATCTGTCTCCGCTGTCTTTCGGTAACAGACCCTTTTGGAAAAAATACGACATTGTCAATCCGTTCCAGATCATGGAGGGCATCTGCCACGGCCCCTCCTGTATCGCCGCTCGTGGCAACGGCAACGACCCTTCGTAAACCCGATCTTTTGAGAAAATAATTGAGTGTTCTCCCAAAAAACCGCGCCGCATAATCCTTGAAAGAATGGGTCGGCCCTTGCGTCAACCACATGATATAGGTTCTGCCCGTGACATGGGCCACATGTGTAGGGATGGTGACGTCATCATAGGCATCATCGAGCATTTCCCTCAGATCCGTGTTTCCGATGTCCTCCTTCAGAAACGGATAAAGGACCTGGAAGGCGATCTCTGCATAAGACTGCTCCTGCATCGCCTGAATCGCATCAGGGGTCTTTGAAGGGATATTTTCCCTGGAAAGCATGTAGAGGCCATAGTTGGAGGCAAGCCCGTTCATCAGCGCGGTCTCAAAGCTGACACGCTCTGACGTGTTATTGGTGCTGTAGTAGGTAATCTGGCCCATGGTACACTCCGATCCGGCAGCAGGCAACCCAATGAAATCTTGCGCAGAAGACACAAGAGATTTAGGAGTCGCCGGAAAGCCAGTGGTGGAAGAAGATGAACATCGAACGTCCAATCACGCCGAGGCACGAAATGAAAAACAACCATCAGTTTTAAGCACTTTAGCTCACTTTAGTCAATTTTCCCGTTTATCCGGGTCAGGAGTATATCTTCGAAGGTTTCCCGTGTCAAAGGGTAAAAAACAGGCCGGAAATCTGCACTTTCGATTTTTCTTGACAACAAAATGGGTTTTCATTAGATTGGCAACGTAACTATATTGTGACTACAATGTGATTATATTTTTTCGGGGCCTGAGAGACTCAAAGCCATTTAACCGTATTCTTATTATGAGGGTTAACTTATGAGACTTAAAGATAAAATTGCTTTGGTGACCGGAAGCAGCCGGGGCGTTGGGAGGGCCGTTGCCCTCGGTTTTGCACAGAACGGGGCAAAGGTCGTCATCAACTACACTTCCAACGAAAAGGCGGCCAGCGAGGTCGTTGACGCCATTCAAAAAATGGGTAGCAAGGCCATCGCCGTCAAAGCGGACGTGGCGCAGAAAAGCGATGTGGAAGATCTGGTGGGGGCGGCTGTTGAGACGTTCGGAAAGATCGACATCCTGGTCAACAACGCGGGGTTCACCCGACCGGCCCTGATGATCAAGATGACCGAAGAGCAATGGGATCAGGTGGTGGATATCCACCTGAAAGGGGCGTTTCTCTGCTCACAGGCCGCCGGCGTGCGTATGAAAGAGCAGAATAGCGGTAAAATTATCAATGTGATGTCCGTTGCTGGACTGGTCGGCACCGTGGGCCAGATCAATTACAGCGCGGCAAAAGGGGGCATCCTCAGTATGACCAAGTCGATTGCCCGTGAGCTTGCCCGCTATAACGTCTGTTGCAATGTTATCTCTTTAGGTATTGTGGCCACCGATATGACTGAAAAGATTCGGAGCGATGAGAAGCTCAGAGATATCTATATGAACCGGATCCTCCTGAAGCGTTTTGCCGAACCCGATGATATCTCTCCTGCCTTTGTGTTTCTGGCCTCGGACGAAAGCAACTACATCACCGGCCAGCTTCTCTGTGTGGACGGGGGGTACGGGATGATTTAGGATTGACGATGGATGATTGACGATTGAAAAACCGGAACGTGTAACCTGAAACCGTTTGAAAAGTCTCTGCCCCGATCGGCCTGGCCTTTTTGCGGGCCAAAGGCGGCGCGTGCAAGAAGTTACGTCGTTGAGCGAGTTATTCACGTAACCGCTTGACGAATCAACCATTGAACCAAGAAATAAGGAGGAAGAAATGACAGTACCAAACAAAATAAAGACGTGGCAAATGGTTCAACCCACCTCGCGCGACCGGGAATCCGGTGAGGTGACACCTGGCAGACTCGAGAAGGCGGAAATACCCGTTCCCGAGTTGCAGGCCGGAGAGGTCCTGGTGGAGGTGGCGGGTTGCGGTGTATGCCATACGGACCTGGGGTATTTCTATGATGGCGTACCCACTGTCTCAAAGCCCCCTTTGACATTGGGCCACGAAATTTCAGGAACCGTGGTGGCCGGGGATGAAGAATGGATCGGCAAAGAGGTGATCATCCCTGCGGTGCTGCCCTGCTGGAAGTGTATACTCTGCAAAACAGGCCGCGGAAATCGCTGTCTTGACCAGAAGATGCCCGGGAACTGCCTCGGCCTCTATGGGGGG
>CAZACO010000149.1:0-8004 GCA_964483185.1 uncultured Desulfobacteraceae bacterium | reverse complement strand
GCCATTCCATGTACTTGCGGAGGGCGTACTTGGCTGCCGGGCTGTTGGCGGCGCCGCCGCGACAGACACTCGATCCTACAGGGGTGCAACCCTCAACCCGAATGCCCCATTCGTCCACCGGTTTGCCATTGGGCAGTCCCTTGTCGCCACAACCGGCCATTGACAGCCAGGCGTCCGTAAAACGCCAGCCCAGGTCCGGGGCCTTTTTGCCATAGTCGTTGTGACCGTAAACGGCCTTGCCATCGATTTCCTTGACAACTTCAGTGAAGAACTGTGCAATATCCTCATACGCCGACCAGTTGACAGGCACGCCTAACTCATAGCCGTAGATTTCCTTGAATTTCTTTTTGAAATCCGGTCGCTTGAACCAGTCATAGCGGAACCAGTAGAGGTTGGCGAACTGCTGGTCCGGAAGCTGATAGATCTTCCCATCCGGACCGGTTGTAAAGGATATACCCATAAAATCGTCAATGTCGAGGGTGGGCAGGGTCACGTCCTTGCCTTCCCCCTTCATAAAATCGCTCAAGGGAACCACAAACCCGTAGCGCATGTGAGTGCCGATGAGATCCGAATCGTTGATCCACCCATCATAGATGTTCTTCCCCGAGGCCCACTGGGTCTGCAGCTTTTCAATGACGTCCCCTTCCTGAATCAGGTCAAAGGAGACCTTGATTCCGGTAATCTCTTCAAAGGCCTTGCCGAGGACCTTGGCCTCATATTCATGGGTAGCAATGGTCTCGGAGACGACCTTGATATTCATCCCCTTAAAGGGCTCGGCCGCCTTGATGAACCATTCCATCTCCTTCATCTGCTGGGCTTTGGTCAGTGTGGATGGTTGGAATTCGTCGTCGATCCATTTCTTGGCTGCATCCGTCTGCGGCGAAGACCAGCACGGAGCGCTTAAAAATATAAGCGCCAAAGCTGCGATCACGCAGAAAAGGGTTCTCTTCTTGCTCATGGCTGTAATCTCCTTTCAAATCGATATGGTTAATCGCACGCACCTTGCCGATTGACCTTGTCCATTGAATCTCTCCATCGTGGGGAAATCGGCAAGGCAAACCAGAGGCTCCATTGGATCAGCCCCGTCTACTTGTGGCCGTCACCACCTCCCTTCCAAGGTTTTCCGGGTCACCACACCCGCGTTCCCGAGTTTAGATTCTTACAGATCCATCATGAAAATATATTGCAAACGGTCACGGGTTTAAAGGTTCAGGGTTAATTGCCATCCCGCCTATCCCCAAATCATCACCACCACAATCCAGCACACAACAATCAGCAGAAGTATCCAAAGTGCAAATTGGGTCAGCCCGATCCAGGCGAAAAAGATATAAACACTGGTCAAAATCCCTATGAAAAGCCGATCGCCCGGCGTGGTGGGAATCGGCAGGAAACCGCGACGTTCCATGGAAGGGGATACGGTCTGCCATATGGTCATGGCGATCACCGTCAGAATAATGGTGATGCAGAAAATGGCCGTCGGAACGGTCCATTCCATCCATGTAAGAGTCAGCTTCATGGTTTTTCCCCTTTATACCCGGCCTAAGGCGAAACCCTTGGCCATGTGGTTGCGTACAAACCAGATCACCATGGCGCCCGGGACAATGGTCAGTATACCGGCCGCGGCTAACAGGCCATAGTCAAGACCGGTCGCGCTAATGGTTCGCGTCATGATTGCCGAGATCGGTTTGGCTTCGGTTACCGTCAGTGTCCGGGCCAATAGCAACTCCACCCAGCTAAACATAAAACAGAAAAAGGCCGTAACGCCCACCCCGGCCCGGATCAGCGGGATGAAGATGGTAATAAAAAAGCGAGGAAAGCTGTACCCGTCGATAAAGGCGGTTTCATCAATCTCACGGGGGACCCCGGACATGAAGCCTTCCAATATCCACACCGCCAGCGGCACATTGAAGAGACAATGGGCCAATGCCACTGCAATGTGTGTATCCAGGAGACCGATTGTCGAATAGAGCTGGAAAAAAGGGAGCGCAAAAACAGCCGCCGGGGCCATACGGTTGGTCAACAACCAGAAAAACATCTGCTTGTCACCGACGAACTGGTAGCGTGAAAAGGCATAGGCCGCAGGAAGGGCCACGAACAGCGATATAACCGTGTTCATGGCCACGTAGATCATGGAATTGACATACCCCATGTACCAGGATGCATCGGTAAATATCTTCATGTAGTTCATGAATGTAAGATCCTTCGGGTACAGGGCGAAAGATGCGAGGATGTCGGCGTTGGACCGCAGGGACATGTTGAGCATCCAGTAGATGGGGATCAGCAGCAGGATAAAGTATATGACAAGGCCGATGATTTTTTTCCTTCCTTTCATACCTTCCCTCCTTTTCCGACTCTCTGAAGCGCCTGGTAAAATATAAAACTGAACAGGAGTACGATGACAAAGTAGATGAGCGAAAAGGCCCCACCCGGTCCCAGGTCGAACTGCAGAAGGGCGATCTTGACCAGGTAAATGGAGAGGAACGTGGTGGAATTTCCGGGGCCGCCACCTGTCAGCACGAAGGGCTCGGCGTAGATCAGGAAACTATCCATGAAACGGAGCAGAAAGGCGATGGTGAGTACGCCGCGCATCTTGGGCAACTGGATGTAGAGAAAGGTGGACCAGGCCGATGCGCCGTCGATCCGGGCGGCCTGGTAGTAGGCCTCGGGGATGGCACGCAGTCCCGCATAGGCCAAGAGGGCAACCAGCGGGGTCCAATGCCAGACCTCCATCAACATCACGGTGATCCAGGCATCGAGCCACCTTGCCGTATGATCAAAGGGAATGCCAAGCAGGTTGTTCATCCCGGCGCCAAACAGACCGATATCCGGCCGGGTAAAGATGATCCAGATGGTCCCGATGGTATTCCATGGGATCAAGAGCGGCAACGCTATGGTCACCAGGCAGGCGGGGACTCCCCAACCCTTTTTTGGCATGGCCAGGGCAATGAGTATGCCGAGCGGCATCTCGATCAACAGCACGAGCCCGGAGAACAGGAACTGACGCCATAGCGCTTCATGCAGGCGATAGTCACCCAACATCTCCCTGTACCATTCAGTGCCGACGAAAACTTTTTGGCCCGGCGCAAGGATGTCCTGAACCGAATAATTGATCACGGTCATCAACGGAATGATGGCGCTGAACGCGACGATGACAAAAACCGGCATCACCAGCAACCAGGCCCTATTATTCGGCCATTTTTCCATGACAATACCCTTTGCAATTGAAGATTGACGATTGAAGATTGAAAAACATGTTAGTCCAAAATCCAAAATCCAATGTCAACCGATCAGTAACGACCGAATGACTACTGAATGACAAATAACCAATCCTTAATACCCATTACCCAATACCAAACCTGCAATCTTCATCCCCAAAAATCAGTGCCTTTCTGTCTTCCATTCGATGTTCGATGTCGGACGTTCGATGTTCGATGTTCATCTTTTCTACAACCCCCTTATTTAATCAGCCACCCGTCATCAAATAGCCTGGTCCATTCCCGCGGAAAGGTAAGCCAGGCCCGGCCTTCGGGAACCGGTTGGTCTTCAGGCAGACTGGCCTTCAATGTATTACCCGCCAGTTTAAGGGTCACGATCTTGTAACTGCCCAGATCTTCGACCATCTTGACCTTGGCCTCTACCCTGCTGTCAGCGGACTCGGCATGGACTTCCAGATACATGGGCCGAATTCCAACTTCCAATTTTCCCTTGGCCTTGCTTCCTTTTGCCGCGGTTTCTTCATTCAGAGCAATGCTGGTTCCATTTACCTGTGCGATGTTTCCCTCTATGGTACACTCCAGGAAGTTCATTCCAGGACTTCCGATGAAATAACCCACAAACCTGTGTTCCGGGTTTTCAAAAAGATCTTGAGGGGAGCCGATCTGTACAATTTCGCCTTCAAACATCACCGCCACCTGGTCGGCAAAGGTCAGGGCCTCCACCTGGTCATGGGTCACATAGATGAATGTCAGATTCAGCTGTTCGTGGATCTCTTTAAGCTTGCGCCGCAGGTGCCATTTCATTTGGGGATCGATGACCGTCAGGGGCTCATCAAAAAGGATGGCCGCCACATCACTTCTCACCAGCCCACGGCCCAACGAGATTTTCTGCTTGGCATCGGCTGCCAATCCCGCAGCCCTCTTGCTGAGGAAAGGGGTCAGATCCAGGATTTCGGCGATTTCCAGGACACGCTCTTTTACCCGGCCTTCACCGAGTCCTCGATTACGCAACGGAAATGCCAGATTATTAAAGACCGACATGGTGTCGTAGAGTACCGGAAACTGAAAGACCTGGGCAATGTTCCGCTTTTCAGGCGGCAATGCGGTGACGTCTTTCCCGTCGTATAAGATTCGCCCTCTGCTGGGAACCAGCAGACCCGAAACAATGTTGAGCAAGGTCGTCTTGCCGCAGCCCGAGGGACCTAACAAGGCGCAAGCAGCCCCATCCTCCCACACATTGTGGATCCGTTTCAGGGCATAATCCGAATCCTTCCTAGGTCTGGAAAGATAGCTGTGCGCCACTTCATTCAACTCGATGCGAGCCATGACACTCTCCTACCTCAGTCGACCTCTGACGGCCTCTGGTGAGGGCGATGCAACCAGCGCCCCTGCTTCATCGTACACAAAAAAACAGGACGGGCTGACATATATGGTAATTTCCACGCCGATCCGCACAGAACGAACGCCATTCTCCTGAACCACCAATTGAATGTCATCGTGGGTCGCATGGATGAACGTTTCCGACCCGTTGATCTCCGTCAATTCCACTCTCGCTGGAATTTCCACATCCTCTTTGCTTGTTCTGGACAAAAAAAGATGATTGGCACGGACCCCGAATATGAAGGCCCCGTCGGCGATGGATTTCATATGGTTATTCAGCGGCATTTCAATATTTCGCCCCATTCGGGCAGTGCCGTCGTGGACCGCGCCTTTGAGAAAGTTGATGGGCGGATCACTGAAGACTTCAGCCACCTTGGTTGTGGCCGGGTGATGATACACTTCCGGAGTGGGACCGGTCTGGAGAACCCTGCCTTCATCAACGACCACGATATTGCCGCCCAACATCAGGGCCTCGGTCGGTTCAGTGGTGGTGTATACAACAATGGCCTGGCGCGCCTCAAAAATATCCTGCAGCTCAGCACGCAGCTCTTCGCGCAGTTTATAGTCGAGATTCACCAAGGGTTCGTCCAACAAAAGCAGGTCCGTCTCTTTGACCAAGGCCCGGGCAATCGCAACCCGCTGCTGCTGTCCGCCGGAAAGCTCGCTGGGAAGACGATCCAGGAAACCCTCAATGTGGAGCATTTCGGCGGTGGCTCGCACCCGTCGATCCATTTCTGATTTTGCGACCTTGGCAATTTTTAACGGCGAGGCGATGTTGTTATAGATGGTCAGGGAGGGGTAATTGATGAACTGCTGATAGACCATGGCAATACTGCGCTTTCGGACCGATTTGCCTGTAACGTCTTCCCCGTTTGCCACCACCCGTCCGAAGGTGGGCCGGTCGAGGCCTGCCATTAATCGAAGAAGGGATGTCTTGCCGGCTAACGTGCGGCCGAGCAGTACATTGCGGGAACCCGGCTCAAACAACAGGCTGACGTTGTCAATGTGGGTTTCCTGACCGACCTTTTTGGTGATTCCCTCTAAAGATAAGGACATGATATGATCATCCTCTCGCTATTTAGGTCTTTCGCCGCCTGCATAACGGGGGCCAGTCCAATCAATTCATCAATCAAAAGCGTCTCAATGCTGCCATCACGACAAGACAACGGATCTGTCAGCCGTTCATTCTCTCATTTTTGAAAATGCATCCACTGCTGCGTAAGCACTGCTGATGGCCAGCCCTGAGCGCCATGTCATCCGCATCCAGTCCTGGCGCCATGGAACCGGCTGCAAACAGAAAATCAAAGGCAGCCCTCTGTTCGCTTCAAAGGACGGAACAGGACATCGGATTCCAGCCGGGCCCGGTCGACAGTATGACCTCGCTGGTCCAGACAACCCCTGCTGTGCCATTGTCTTCTTGATGCCCCCTTTTTCTACAAGGATGCAGTAAATTTCACGAAGGGCCAAGTCCTGGGCAAGATCGGTCCCTGTGGCGCCGCCCCCGATGATGAGGACCTTCGTTTCTAGGGGATGCTCCATAGTCACTCAGGAACCGGAAGCTAATCCGGCAGGTTGAGGTTCAAAGTTGAAAATATCGGTGAATTTAGTATAACAACATGAAAAGAATGTCAACAATTTTTTTCGGAAAATTACATTTTTATCGTACGACGGTCGTTTGTGAAAAATGAAATGAGGTGGCAGAGCCCGCCGGGTAGTATGGGACAGCGGTTGACATGGGCACTCTATCCGTTGTATGCCATCCCGATCTGATTTTTTTCCAAGCGGCGTGAAGAGGAAAAAAACCGACAAAATATCTCCCCGACTGAGACTGGCTACGGCTCTCACGACGCCAGTGTCCACCCTTTCCACCGATGGCCTGAAGAACGGTCCACAAGGACTGCACCTCTCTGGGTGGGGTCATCTTGAAATTTCGTTTGCGAAATGGATTGTTCGGTGATATGTTGTTTTTGAATTGTGTGGAAAAGCTAGAAAACGACCGGAGGTACCAGTGATGGCGTTTGAAATAGCATCTGGCAACGCCGCAGAAAACAGAATACAGGCGGAATCGCCGAAAAACGGGAAGTCAAAAAACGTTGCCCTTCGTCAGTCGAAAATCGTGGACCTTGTCCGAGGCCAGGGCTTTGTGTCCATTGAGGCTCTGGCCCAGAACTTCATGGTCACCCCCCAGACCATCCGCCGGGACATCAATGCGCTCTCCGAAATGGGGCAGGTGCGCCGGTACCATGGAGGGGCCGGGTTGCCCTCCAGTGTAGAAAACGTGGAATACACCACCCGTAAGATGTTCTCCCTGGCAGGAAAGATCCGGATCGCCCGACTTCTGGCCAGGCATATTCCGAATGAGGCGTCCCTGTTCCTCGACATCGGAACGACAACAGAAGAGGTGGCCAAGGCCCTGTTGGATCACGACTGGTTGAGGGTGATCACCAACAACCTGAATGTGGCGGTCATCCTGAGCGAAAACGAAAGGTTTGAAGTGATCGTCACGGGCGGGGCGGTGCGTGGTCGCGACCGGGGCCTGACAGGCGAGGCCACTATTGACTTCATCCGGCAGTTCAAATTCGATTTTGGCGTCATCAGCGTGAGCGGCATTGATGGTGACGGGACCTTGCTGGATTTCGATTATCACGAGATCCGGGTAGGCCAGGCCATCATCGAAAACGCCCGGAAGGTCTTCCTGGTGGCCGACCACACCAAGTTCGGCCGGCAGGCCATGGTGCGCCTCTGCGACATCCGGGAAATGCACGCTCTCTTTACAGATCGGATGCCCCCCCCCGAGATGTGTGAGATGCTGGCTGCCGCAGATGTCAAGCTGCATGTGGCGGATGAACCCTCATCCGACGATCTGGAACCCGCCGATGGGAAACGTCTGAAACGTAAGCGCGTCCAGATTGAAAAAGACATCGGCACGAGGTCCTGAGCAAAAGCCCCTACATGTGGAATCAAGCGATATGCTTGAACTCGGTCTTTACGTCGCCGCAGGGGAGGCATCGGCCAGGGCCTGCCTCGGGCATATCCCGGCTGGCGATAACGTCGATCCCCTCGCCCAGGGCATTCTCCAGCACTACCTGGTTCATCGTCACCGGTGCCTCGATCTCCAACCGGCGAATCTCTCGCAGCAGCTCGAAAATGCGTGGTTTGGGGAAAGGTTCCTTGGTGTAAACGGGAACCAGGGGGTGAATCCCGCCCTTCACCCGTACCGTCGTAGCCACCATACGGCGTGGATCCTTTAATTCCGCCTCGACGAATTTCAGCCCACGCTCGCACATGTTGCCGTCCACGCCCAACACCGTCGCACCCTCGTGAGTCACGGTCAGATTGCAGCCCATGGGGCAAGTGATGCAGATCATCTTCTCTGTAACCGGCATGGCAATCTCCCGTTCAAAGGTCC
>CAZACO010000148.1:0-8022 GCA_964483185.1 uncultured Desulfobacteraceae bacterium | reverse complement strand
ATGCCTGGATGCACTCCCCGCAAAAGACGCAATCCGAACGTTGAAGGTTGTCATCGCCCATGGCCACGATCTTGGCCTTGGCCCCCCTGAATCCGTGAGTGATCGCATTGTTGACCTGAATGGTATTGCAGGCCTCCACACAGCGACCGCAAAGGATGCATCGGGAAAAATCCCTGACAATCAACGGGCTTGCCATCTCCATCGGATAGTCGGTCTCGGCCCTCACAAAACCGGTGGTATCTACCTGATACTTATAGGCATAGGCCTGGAGGTTACAGGCACTGTGGGCCGGGCAGAGGTCTTGTCTCTGGTCATAAGCCGCCACCTGCTGTTGGAAGGAGGTCCAGTCCTGGGACCTGTTGGTGGCGATGGCGCAGTTATGATTTCCGGACTGAAGGAGGAGGGCGATCACGATTCTTCTGGCCTCGATGACCAAGGGAGAATGGGTGTGGACAACCATCTTCGGGGCTGCCGGGGTGGCGCAGGCAGGCAGGAGGGTGCGTGCGCCTTGAACCTCCACCACGCATATCCTGCACGCCCCTGTGGGCCGGGCCCCTTTGATGTGGCAGAGGGTGGGGATGAAGATCCCGTTGCGCCTTGCAACCTCGAGGATCGTTTCTTCGGTTTCAAACTCCAATTGACGTCCGTCAATGGTGATGATGTTTTCGGACATTTTTCCTCTCCGGGCTGCGAGTCATAAACCGCAGCCTCGCAAGCCAACGACAGTTATCAGTTACCGGGTTTCGGCCTATTCATTTGACAAATGCGAGAGCTCCAGATCGTTGGCCCAACGTGTTTCTATTTTTGCTTTCGATAGCAGATAAGGCCGCATTTCAGACATCGTTCAGCTTCTTTTCTGGCAGAGGCCTCATCCAGACCGGGATATCGGCCAGGGAAGATCCAGGCCCTCTTGCTGTCACCTTCCACATCCAGGATATCCGGACGTTCTCTGTTGGAGGGGGTGACATCATGTATTTCTGTAACGTCGAGGATGGCATCTGCCTCGCATACAAGGTTCTCCACGGGCGTGATCGAACCGCTGGAAAAATAGCGGTGAATGGCACGGGTGAGTCTTCGGCCCGAAAGAAGCGATTTGACCACAGCGGACGAATCGCTGATACGTCCGGGCTCCGGCGGCGCGCATATGCCGTCTTTTCCACCCGGGAAGGTGCGGAATGTCTCGATGGTTTCCCATGAGATCTCTCCTTCCTCGGGTTCCGGCTCGTCTGAGGACCGGACGAACACGAATTCAGGAAGACGCCCGGCCGGGACGATCAGGGTATCTGCACGGATCGTGACTTTTTCCTCCGGGGGTTCACCGAGTGGATACATCTCCTCTATTGCGACCCTTACCAGCCGTCTGGAAATACCCTTTAGGCCCGTTACAACGGTGGACGGCCTGACAACGATCCCCTCGGCCTCCAATCTCCTGGAATCCTGCAGCTCAACCGGAAGCTCGTGGAACATGAGGTTTGAAACAATAGTGACCTTCTGTGCTCCCATATTCCTGCACCTGCGGGCTAACTGGAGGCCTTCCATCCCGTTGTGAATAATGACCACCCGTCGGCTCAGATGAATGTCTTTTCCTTTGGAGAGGGAATAAAAGAAGTCGAGCATGGTAAATACGCCGGGCACCGATGCATCATAACCGGTCGGATCGGGTCGCAGAATCTGTCTGCTGTCAAACCCGCCTTTGGTGATGGCAACGGCATCAAAACCCTCCTGAAACAGTGACTGGAGATCAAAATCGTGTCCCATGGTCATGTTATTTCTCGCCTCTACGCCGGTTTCAAGGACCCCCTCTATCTCGTGATCCAGGACCTTTCGGGGAAGCCTGTCCTCGGCAATCACATATCTGAGGATGCCTCCCAGCTGGGGCTTTGCCTCAAAGATCGTGGGCTGGTAGCTGAGCCGGGCCAGGTAGTAGCTGAGGGTGAGTCCTTCCGCGCCCCCGCCCACGACGGCGATCTTCTGACCGCTGCCGGGCGCCTTATACGGTATGAGGTGTTTTCCGGTTTCCATCTCATAGTCTGCGACAAACCGCTTGAGCGGGTTGATGGCGACGGCTTCATCCATCAGGTTTCGCCGGCATGCAAGCTCGCACGGGGCCGGACAGATGTACCCGCATATGAGAGGAAGCGGGCATTTCTCTTTGATAATGGCAAGGGCCGCCTCATAATTGTTGCTCCGGATTTCCTGAATAAAAGCAGGGATGTTGATCCCTGTTGGACAGCTCCTTTGACAGGGGGCGGTGCATTCGTCTGTAACATATTCGCCGATCATCCGTTCAGATGTCGAGGTGAGTGTGATAATATGTTTGGGGCAAATCCGTTCGCAGGTGCCGCATCCTGTGCAGCGCTTTGTGTCCACCACCGGAAGGTTGTCAGGACCCATGGAGAGGGCCTCAAAGGGGCATGCCTTGACGCAGGTCCCCAAGCCCAGGCACCCGATGGGACAGATTTTGGCGCCGCCGTCCAGCAGAACCGCTGCCCGACAGTCCTCGATCCCCTGATACAGGTATTTGAGATCTGCATCCTGAACCCCGTAGCTGCACCCGGGGCTGGCGATATCAGGCTCCTTCAATGCTATTTCGACGCCCATTACCCTGGCGATCTCGGCCGCCACATCGGGTCCGCCTGCCACGCAGGATGAGGCCGAGGATGTTCCCGCCACAATGGCCACGGCATTGGAACTGCACCCGGGCAGACCGCACCCGCCGCAGTTGGCTCCGGGCAGCGCGTCTTCCACGGCTTCGATTTTGGGATCGACATAGACATAAAATATCTTTGAGGCCAGGGCCAGGCCGACGCCTATCACCACTCCCAATGCCCCCATTACCAAAAGACCGCCTAACATGTTCTTCCTCCAGGCTTGATTAGATCGTTATTAGTTATTGGTTATTAGTTATTGGTTGCCCGTTCCGGGTTCCACGTTGCGGGTTTTTCAATCATCAATCGTCAATTTTACCCCGTGAAATGCATTTTTCTTCTCTATTTCACCGGGGCATCAATCCCTACACCATTCCCTTGAATGCGAAGAAGGCAAGGGAAAGCATTCCGGCTGTTACAAGTCCTATCGATGTGTCCTGAAGCGGCTTCGGGACCCTTGCCAGGATGATCCGTTCACGAACGCCGGCAAACAGCACGAGGGCCAGGCCGAATCCTACTGCGTAGCTGAAGGATGTGACGAGGGTCTGCGTGAAGTTATACTCTTCCATAATATTGATAAGGCATACACCCATGACCGCACAGTTCGTGGTAATCAGAGGGAGAAATATCCCGAGTCCGGAATAGAGGGCCGGGATGCTCTTTCTGAGAAACATCTCGACGAACTGGACAAGCGATGCAATGACCAGGATAAAGGAGATGGTCCGCAGGTATTCGAGGCCGAAGGTCTTCAGAAGATACGTGTTTACGACCCATGTGAGCGCCCCGGCCATAACCAGCACAAATACAACGGCCATGGCCATACCGACTGCAGTCTCCATCTTTTTGGAGACTCCCAGAAACGGGCAGTTCCCTAAATACTGCATCAGCAGGATGTTGTTGACAAAGATACAACTCACAATCAGCAAAATATAATCCGTCATCGCACAGCTCCTACTTTTTCCCCAATATGTTCATAATGCACAGCATCAGTCCTAAACAGACAAAGGCCCCCGGGGCCTGCACCATAAAGGAAAAGGGCTCAAACGACGGACCGAACACGGGGATATTGTAAAATGTTCCGTTTCCAAAAACCTCCCGCACGATGGCGAGGCTGGTGAGAGCGAGTGTGTAGCCCAGGCCGATGCCGAGGCCGTCTGCAAGGGAGGCAAGCACACGGTTCTTGGCGGCAAAGGCCTCTGCACGGCCCAAGAGAATACAGTTGACCACAATGAGGGGGATGAATATCCCGAGTTTCAGGAAGAGGGGGTAGGCAAAGGCCTGCATCACCAGTTCCACAACGGTTACAAAGGTGGCAATGACCACGATATAACAGGCGATTCTGACCTTCTTGGGTATGGTGTTTCTGAGCAAAGAGATGAGGATGTTGGAGCACACCAGCACGAATGTGGTGGCGACACCCATGCCGATGGCGTTTTCCACGCCCTTGGTCACTGCCAGGGTAGGACACAGCCCGAGGACCAGGCGAAAGGGGGGGATTTCAGCCCAGAGCCCTTTTGTGAATTCCTGAACGGCCGTTTTTGCCATAACCGATGATCTCCTTAGCCTTGCTTGTGTTTCATCTTTTCAATGAGTGTCGGTTTCAGTTTCTTGTAGATCTCTCCTGCTTCAACCACCGCGCCACAGACGCCGCGGGATGAAAGGGTCGCTCCGGTCAGGGCATCGATCTGCCCGCCGTCGCTTTTTACCTTAAAAGGGTCCGTTATAGGCAGCCCCTTGAACTGGGCGGCAAATCGAAGATCGGTCTTGGCCCGCGATCCCACGCCGGGTGTCTCGCTGTGCGTCGTGACACCGACCCCGATGATCTTGTCAGTTTTAAGATCCACGCCGACAATGACACCCATGACGCCTCCGAAACCTTTTCCAAAGGTTTCAAACGCGACGGCGTTCGGTTTGCCCTTAAATTTTCCGAGGAAGAAGTGCATCTCCTTGCCCTCATCAACAATCTTGAGACGATCGATGAGGGGATCGTTTGTGCAACCCTCCATGATCTGCTTGACGGTGGGTCCCTTGACGAACTTGAGCTGCTGATATTCGATTCTCTCCTTGGTTACATTCTGAATGGCGGCCAGAACGCCACCGGACAGGCAACTGAACACGACAACCGCGATAAAAAGCTTCAGCATTTCACGCATGTTTAATCCCCCTTCCCAATGCCTTTGGCCGGATCTTGTCCAGAAGCGGGTTGGCGACATTCATCATGAGGATGGCAAAGACGGTCCCATCCACAAAGGCGCCGATATTCCGGATAAGAACCGTGAGGAAACCGGCGCACGCCCCATATATCAGCATAGGGACGAAGTTTACCGGTGATGAAGAATCTTCAGTGGCAAGGAAAAAGGCGCCGATCAGGGTGTACCCGGTCAGGAGATGAAACAGCGGACCCGCATACGTGTCAGGGTCTGACAGGTTAAACAGGAGTGCGGTTACAAAGACCCCGGCCAAAAAAGAGATCGATATCTCCCAGCGGATCATCCCACGAAGGATCAGGTAGATCCCTCCAGCGATGAGACCGAGGCCAAAAGTGGCGCCAATGGCCCCGGAACATTGGCCCATGAGGAGCCCGGCGGCAGTGTAATCCGAGACCGATGACACCCCGAGATGCTTGAGGGCAGCCAGTGGGTATACCATGAAAAATCCAAGGTCGTAGTTCACAAGGGCCTCGTCAAAGTCTAGGAGGCCTCTCCATGAGAGAAAGATGATGGCAATGGCAACGAGCGTGGGGTTCAGGGGATTGCAGCCGATACCCCCATAGATCTGTTTTCCAACCACAATGGCTAAAAAGGTGCCTAACACCACGGTCCACCATGGCGTGGTTGCGGGGAGCAGCATGGCGAAGAGGAGGCCTGTGAGAGCGGCGTTGCCGTCTCCGATACTGACCGGCCGTTTCATCACGAAGTTCATGCCGAGTTCCCATAGCATGGCCGTGGAAACAGAGAGGGCCACCACCCCGAGGGCAGGGGCCCCGTACTGATATATCCCCATGATGACCGCGGGAAGAGCGGCTATCATAATATGGTAGTTCTTTATTGAGAGCCTGCTCCCGTTGTGCCAGTATGGGGCATGGGAACTGACAAGAAGCTTCCGGTTATCCATTGGATTCCTCCAGGTCTCCTGTTGAAGCAAGTTCATGCTTTCCAAGCATGATGTAATGGAATATGGGGATTCGCATGATACAGACATAGCTGCAGAGGCCGCATTCGACGCACGAAAGCAGGTCATACTCCTGAGCCGCCTCTTCATAGAGGCCGTTTTCGAGGAGCCGTATGAGCATGTTGACAGGCAACCGGGCAGGGCAGGCCCTGACGCACTCTCCGCAATTAATACATGGATCGCTGGATGCGGGAATCACTTGGCCTTTGTCCTGGACCATAATGGCATCCGTATCAAAGCGGACGGGCATTTCCTCAGAGTAGATCCCTCGGCCTGACATGGGACCGCCAAGAACCAGGCGATCTCCCGCTGTGATGGTGATATGGAGCGTCTCCAAGATATGGCGGACCGGCGTTCCTATCCTGGCGCGGACGCCGGTGGACCGGTTTTCCTTGTCGATGACCGTCAGCACCTTGGTGATGGGCGGCTTTCCATCAGCAAAGGCTTGGCCCAGGGCAATCACCGCCTCGGCACTGACAACGCCCACATCCAGATCCTCCCGGCCCCTGGATGGAGGGGCTGTGATGCCGAGGATCTCTTTGATGAGCAGCCTGGGGATGGCATTCGGATAGACCGGCTCAATCACCTTGACCTCGACACCGCTCTTTTCCGCCTCAGGGCGCAGGTTGGGGGGAACGGCGAAGATGACTCTGCTGACACCTGTGATTTTTTGCAGGCAATCGATTCCTTTGGCCAGATGTTCAACCCCGTTCTTGACGCTGAGCTGGTTCGTGGCAATCAGCAGATCTTGGTCAAGGCCGCAAATAATGATTGTGCTTAGAGGATTTTCTCTCCTGATTAGAGAAGCCAGGTCAAAGATACCAGGGAGGCTGGACAAAAAGGCGAGGGCATTTTCAGGATCTGCTCGTTTGTCGGTCTGTTCGAATTCAACGTCCCAATGATCTTTTTCCCCCGCGTCAATGGAGATTGAAATGAAGGCCTTACCCGAATATCCCATTTGGTGCGATATATCGGTGATAACACCTGTTGCGGTAGAGGTCAGATAAGTTTCTCCGGCAGCATACATCTTCAGCCTCTGGCCGGTCTTGACTTCATCACCGGTTGAGATGATAAGATTTTCCAGATCGTGCTCTCCAGATTTCAGGAAAAGCGTCACCTTGCCTGAGAGCGGAATCTCTTTGATGTCGTGCTCAATCTCGTCAATCCCAGAATATATCAGCTTCGGTTTTCCCAGACCGAAAAACGGTTTTTTAGTCATTTGTGCCTCCTGCCCTCAATACCATCCACAGATCACCCCAGTACTATCCTCCGGTGCTACGGGGCGGGCGTAGATGACTCCGATCCTCCACATACTGTAAAACCTTCCGGGCCTCAAAAAAGAGTTATCTTGATCAACCCTTCATCTTTTCAATCTACAATTTCAAATCCCTTACATTGCATGGCATTCTGCACATTTTACCGGCCCACCGCCATCCTTGTGACAATCCTTACACTGCTTATGAAAGGCATCGGATCTTTTCGGGGCCTCATCGCTGTCGGGTCTATGACATTTTCCGCATGGAGCGGGCTTACTTCTTTCATCTTCAAGGTTATGGTGGCAGTCGGCACAGGCGATGCCGTACCCTGATTCGGACAGATGCTCCTTGTGATCAAACAGGACATTTCCCCCGGTGTTTTTAAACATGATTCTTACAGGCTGTTCAGGCGCCTTTTTTGCAAAGGCCGTATAGCAAATTACCCCTACCACAAGCAATATGGCCGCGATGCAGTAAACAATCATCCGTTCATTCTTAGCTTCCATTGTCCTGTTTCCTCAATGCTGTATGGTTCAATAGCAGACTCCTGTCAACCTTTTCGTATAAATAAAGAAGGTCTCTTGCTCCGCCCTAATTCTTATATTAAGGTGAAGATCCAACCCAGGGTTTGCAGGTTCATCCCATTTACTGATCCCGCTAGGGGGAGGTAATATATAATGCGGGAAAGAAAGAATGTGAAAATTTACACACGGGCGTTCTTTACAGAAGAAAGGGTGTATTTGTCAAGTGGGTTTTTGAACGCGCTTCATTTTTTTTGAACATGTTCTCAAGAATTGACAGGACCATAGTTGTCTGGTAGATAAAGGAAAATGTTCTGATGAGAGGACACTGAATCCTGCAAACTGAAAAACGTTTCCCCATTTGATACCATGCCCCGGAAATGACACAGCCAGTTGCCTCAATTGACTTGGGTAGCCACACCGCGA
>CAZACO010000147.1:0-8057 GCA_964483185.1 uncultured Desulfobacteraceae bacterium | reverse complement strand
CACAAAGAGATTTTCTTGTTTTCTGTGACAGAAGTCCAAGGAATAAGGTACTAAAGGCTCACAAACCCCTTGTAATTGATGTTTGAATGACTAATTTAGTTAGTTATTTAAATCCAATCATTCTATGAATGACTGACCTTCGGAGTATCATTGCCCATGTCACAGAGAGTTGTAAACCCTAATTTTCGAAATATCGCCATCATCGCCCACGTTGATCACGGCAAGACCACCCTTGTGGACGCCATGTTCAGGCAGAGCGGGCTTTTCAGGGCCAATCAGGCCGTTGACGATCGGCTCATGGACACCATGGATCTCGAAAGAGAGCGTGGCATAACCATTGCGGCAAAAAACTGTTCCGTGCTGTGGAAAGGGATCCGGATAAATATCATCGATACTCCCGGTCATGCCGATTTCGGCGGCGAGGTGGAGCGTGCCCTTTCCATGGCTGACGGGGCACTTCTCCTGGTGGACGCCTCTGAAGGACCTCTCCCCCAGACCCGTTTTGTCCTTAAAAAGGCCCTTGAGGCGGGGCTCAAAATCATAGTGGTCATAAACAAGATCGATCGTTCGGATGCGCGGCCTGACGAGGTCCTTGACGAGATCTATGACCTTCTCATTGACCTGGACGCATCCGAAGACCAGCTTGATTTTCCCCTCCTCTATGCCGTGGGGAGGGATGGCATCGCCTCAAAGACGCTCAAGGAAAAGGGCGTGAACCTCCACATGCTGATGGATACCATCATCAGTGAAATCCCCGGCCCTTCCCATGACACTGACGCAGCGTTTCAGATGCTCGTCTCGGACCTCGGTTATTCCGATTACATGGGCCGGCTGGCCGTGGGCAAGATCTTTAACGGCTCGGCCCGTTCCAGGGACGCGCTTGCGTGTATCAATGAAAAAGGGGAGCCCACGCCTCTCAAGGTATCCAAGCTTCAGGTATACGATGGAATGGCCCTCAAGGATGTGGAAGAGGTACAGGCCGGCGACATCGTGATGCTTGCGGGGATCGAGAACGTCAAGATCGGAGACACCATCTGCCACAGGCTTAGCCCCAGGCCCCTGCCCCGAATTCGTGTGGATAAACCCACGGTGTCCATGAAATTCGCCATCAATGACTCGCCTCTCGGGGGCAAAGAGGGAAAATACGTCCAATCCAGCCGCATCCGTGAACGTCTCCTCAGGGAGACACTCAAAAACGTTGCCATACAGGTGGAAGAGGCCCAGGACCGTGAGAGCATGCTGGTCAAGGGTCGCGGAGAATTTCAGCTCTCCATCCTCATAGAGACCATGCGCCGGGAAGGATATGAATTCTGCGTGGGCCGTCCCGAGGTGATCTTCAGGCATGAGAACGGAAAGAAGCTCGAGCCGATGGAACGCCTCCTGATGGACATCGGAGACGGATTCCTGGGCGTCGTAACGGAAAAGCTCTCGCACCGAAAAGGTAAGATGACCAACCTGGTGAACAATGATTCAGGGCGGGTGCGTATGGAGTTCTCGGTTCCGGCACGGACCCTTATCGGGTACCGGGATGAGTTTCTCACGGATACCCGCGGCACCGGCATTATGCACTCGTTTTTTGACGGGTATGGCGAGTTCTGCGGAGCCTGCCCGAGCCGCTTTACCGGGTCCATTCTAGCAGACCGGAGCGGAAGAGCCGTTGCCTATGCCCTTGCCAATCTGGAGCCCCGGGGCCGCATCTTCGTGGTGCCCGGCGATCCGGTCTATGAGGGCATGATCGTGGGAGAGCACAACCGGGGCCAGGACATCAATGTGAACCCCTGCAAGGAGAAAAAGCTGTCCAACATGCGTGCAGCCGGAAAGGACGACAATATCATCCTCACCCCGATCAGGCCCCTTACCCTGGAGCAGGCGATCAGCTTCATTCGTGAGGATGAACTCCTGGAGGTCACGCCCAAATCCCTTCGCATGCGAAAGGCAACGCTATCCGCCCATAAACGCCATACCATCCGGTCGGAAACCATCAAGACCGAGGCCAGGGCGGCCTAAGAAATGGTCTCTGCCGGACTTTTTGAGAGCACCCCGTCTATCTCTGATATACCCTTCTGAAGCCCCGACTTCCGGATATGAGATGGGCGGAGGTCCCGGATGTGTTAAGAAGTTGTCTGCCTATTCCGATCGGGGAATCGCCTCGACAACGTCTAATTGGTGCCCATCCATTAATTCCGTTGTGGGCGCTATGGGTTTCCAATTCATAAATCGGCAGTTTTTTGCAAGGTCAAGGAAGACAAGGAGTTGCGCGGAGACGTACTATAAGTACGTCGCACAAGGAACCCCGCAGTTTGACGCAGAGATTGCGGCCTCCGGCTCGTAGACCCTCCGGCTCGGAGAGAAAAGGGTCATTTATGGATGGAAACTGTTAATTGTCGCTCATCAGATGGGCAACGGCCTTTTCCAGACCGTCGATAGTCAGCTCGAACATCGGAAATATTTCCCGGATCGCATTGATGGTGCGGGTATAAGGCCATTCAGCGGCCATCTTGGGATTCAGCCATACCGAATGCCGAAACGTATTGCTGATGAACCTGAGCCTCTCGTAGCTCGGCATTCTTGTTCTCTCTTCGATATGGATCGACCCATCCGTGGCCATCAGTTCATAAGGGGCCATACTGGCATCACCCACGATGATAAACCGGGTCTCCGGATCGCGGCGGGCCAGGTCATCGACCGGCAGGGGCTTCTTGAATCTGGGGGGATCTTCCCAGATATTGTCATAAATGGTGTTGTGAAAGAAAAAGGTCTTCACTTCCTTGAACTGGGCACGGGCATAATTAAAAAGGGTCTGCACCACCTCGATGTACGGGTCCATGGACCAGCCCCCATTGTCTATGGCTAAGATGACCTTAAGGCGGTCCTTGAGGCTCCTCTCGAATACAATCTCTATCTCCCCGGCGTTTTTCATGGTCTGATAGATGGTCTCATCGATATTGACCACGTCTTTGGGCCCGGTCGGCACCATGTTCCTCAATCTCTTCAGGGCCTCCCCGATCTGCGCCTGGGTGAGCGGGCCTTCCTGAGAATAATCACGGTATCGCCTGTCCATGGCCACCTTGACCGCCGACTTATTTCTGGACATTCCGCCGACTCTCATTCCGCCGGGATGATAGCCCGAGTGGCCCACCGGAGAGGTGCCGCCGGTTCCGATCCACTTGCTCCCCCCATGGTGCGCTTCTGTCTGCTCTTTCAACCGGTCCAGGAAGTACTGGAGAAGCTCTTCGGGGCTCAGTTTTTTGAGAGATTCCTCATCCATCCCCAATGCATCGGCCATCGCCTTGGGGTCTTTGAGCCACTCCTCCAACATGGCCTGGGCCACCTGGGACAACTCGAATTCCTCGGGCTCTTTCAGCTCGGCCCCTTCAAACCGGTGGGCAAACACCTGGTCATACAGATCGAAGTACCTCTCGCTCTTGACCAGGATCGACCGGGCTGCGGTATAGAAATCATCGATGGATGTGATGAGTCCCATGCTCAACGCCTTTTGAAGACGCAAAAAGGAGGTGGGGGATACCGGGATGCCCACCTGCCTCAACAGAAAGAAAAAGCTCGTAAACATGATGTCCTCGGTTATACTCTCATTCGCGCGGCAGCGTTTTGCGCAATCGCATAATCAGGGCTTTTCTTGAACAGCACGCCTAAGTACGGGAGGTCTCCCTTGATGAGATGTTTCACATTGAAATCAGGATCGCCTTGCAAGGCGCGGATCCAGTTGATCAGCTCCCGGGTCGCAGGCTTTTTCTCGATTCCTCTGAAATCTCTCATCTTATAAAAGGCCCGAATCGAACTGTCCATGAGATCCTTGCTGATGTCAGGAAAATGGACCTTGAGAATTTCCCGCATCATGTCCGGATCGGGGAAGGCAATATGATGGAAATTGCAACGACCCAGGAAAGGATCGGACAGGTCCTTCTTGGCGTTGGATGTGATGATAATCACCGGCCTTTTCTTGGCTGTAACGGTTTTGTCGATTTCAATGATATCAAATTCCATCTGATCCAGGACGTCCAACATGTCATCCTGGAAATCCGTATCGGCCTTATCGATCTCGTCGATCAGGAGCACCACCCGTTCCTCTGATACAAAGGACTGGCCGATCTTTCCCATCTTGATATAGTCTTCGATATTACTGACATCCCTCTGGGAGTCCCCGAAGCGGCTGTCATTGAGCCGGGTGAGGGTATCGTACTGGTAAAGGGCCTCTACGAGTTTCATGCTCGATTTGACATTCAGGACCGTCAGCTTCATACTCAGGGCCTCTGCAATGGCGTGAGCCAGCATGGTCTTGCCGGTCCCCGGCTCCCCTTTGAGGAGGAGGGGCATTTCCAGGGCCATTGAGATATTCACGATCTTTGCCAGCTCCTCATCCAGGACGTATTTGGAGGCGCCGGTGAACTTCCAACTCTCGCTGCTTTCTGAATTCATATTTCTGCTCCTTGCAAAAAACGGGATTTTATCATAGAGATTCATAAACATAGGCTTCTTGCGACTCAAACGGACACTTAATCTTGTATTATAAGCATTTTTAGAGACGGATCAACATAGTCCATCAAAAAACTCATGTCAAACAGAGGAGGATTTTTTATGCCTTTGGCCTTTGATTCCATCAGCCACGGCACCATTCCCTTCGGTTTTTTCAATATTGATTCCGACATGCTTCTTCTCGACCGCTATTTCTTCTTTGCCATCGAGTTTTGCAGCCGTATCAGAGAAATCGCCGAATGCCGCGGACCGGGACCGTACGAGGCCTCATGGGATGTCTACGATATTCCGAATGCGGGAGATATCGGAGATCTCATGGGGGCGATTCACGGGATTCGTTATACCGGCTTCATCGGCGAGGTGTATCTCAGGTTCCCCTTCCCGGAGAGGCCCGAGGACTTCAAACAGAAACCCGAAGGGTTCAGGACCCGGGACGATGTTGAGGCGATCATCAAAAAGTTCGCATGGACCGTTGAGATCCCGTTTTGCATCGATCAGGAGGCAAGTGAGGTCTCCATCGGTCCCTACCGATTCACCAGGGCCTCGTTTCAGGGTTTCATCAGATACGTCTGGCAGGGTGGATATCCACGCTGGAGAGATGAGATCAGGCCCGATTACGTACTTGCCATGAAAGATGCGATCGGCCTCAGCTCATCCCGGGCATTGAGCGGCCTCGACCTACTTCCCTGAAAGATGTCTCCACATGGCCTCAGCCTGTTTTCTCCCGGTGTCTCCCTCCCTTTCAATGGGAAGATCCGGGCTGCCGCCCCTGAGACGGGCGATTCTCTCCTCAAGGGGTGGATGGGTTGAAAAGAGGTGCATGAGGCCACCGCCGGACAGGGGGTTGACAATAAACATATGGGCCGTGGAAGGATTGGCCTTCATGGGCAGCCTCCGGGATGCGGCTCCCAGTTTTTCAAGGGCGTTGGCCAGGCCTTCGGGATTGCCCGAGAGCCGGGCCCCCGTGGCATCGGCCAAATATTCTCTCGACCTGGAGATGGCCATCTGTATCAGCATGGCCGCTATCGGCGCCATTATGGACATGACGATCAAGCCGATGGTACCGAGACCGCCGCCCCCTTCATCATCGCTTGATCCGCCCCCGAAGAAGGCCGACCAGCGGGCCATGGTGGCCAGGACCATGATGGCGCCGGCCATGGTGGCCGCGATGGAACCGATCAGGATATCCCTGTTCTTTATGTGAGACATCTCATGGGCCACAACCCCCGTGGCCTCTTCGTCATTCATGGTCTTGAGCAGGCCTTCGGTGACGGCGATGACCGCGTGCTCCGGATCCCTGCCCGTTGCAAAGGCATTGGGGGATTCCTCGGGAATGATATAGACCCGGGGCATGGGCAGACCTGCGTTGTGGGCCAGTTGGTTGACAGCATTATAAAGGCCGGGAAAATCGTTGGGGCCGACCTCTTGGGCCCGGTACATCTTGAGCACGATCTTGTCGGAATACCAGTAACTGAAAAAATTCATGCCGATGGCCAAGATAAAGGCCATGACCATCCCCTGTTTTCCCCCAAAGAGACCCCCTATCCAGACAATGAGGGCCGTCATTACCCCCAGCAAAAGGGTCGTCTTGAACCCGTTGCCCATTCATGTCACCTCCCATAATTTTACCAGGAAAGATAAGGACCGGAGGCCGTTAGTCAAGATCGCAGGTTCTTGAACCCTGAACCCCTGGCCCAGACCGATCATGGGCACTACGACCGAGAAGTGTAGTCCGAGCCTATGGATATATGTCTCTATTCCTCCAACAAGTCGCACCAGGGCGGGCTTTGAACCCTTGAACGGTTAAAAGATCTGTTTCACCGGATAACCTGCATTCCTTAGCTTATCCACCACGTTTCTGGCATGGTCATGCCCACGGGTTTCAAGATTCAGAATCACACGGGAAACCTCTATCGGGTTTTGCAGGTCCAACCGATCATGAAAGATGTGGAGGGTATTGGCCTTTTCATGGGCGATGATTCCCAAGAGGTGATGAAGGGAGCCCGGGACATCCAGCACATTGACCTCCAGCCTGATAAGCCTCCCGGTCTTGACTGCGCCCCTTTCAAGAATCCGATCGATCGTGTTCAACTCAATATTACCGCCACTGATGATGAGGATGTATTGTTTCGCCTTTGTGGAAATCTGGCCGTCCAAAAGGGCCGCGAGCGGCGTTGCGCCCGCACCCTCGGCGATGATATTGGCCTTGTCCATGAGATTCAGGATAGCCCCGGCAATCCCTTCCTCTTCCACCAAGACCATCTCATCCACGTATTTCTGAATGACAGCGAAGGTGAGATCCCCCGGCCTGTTTACGGCAATCCCGTCGGCGAGGGTAGACGACATATTTACGGTGAAGGGGGTCTTCTTCTCCAAGGATCTGACCGTTGAGGGGCAATTTTTGGTCTGCACCCCGATAACGCGGACACCGGGACAAAGGGCCTTTGCCGCAATTGCGATCCCCGATACCAGCCCGCCGCCACCCACAGGGACCACAATGGCAGCGTCATTTCCCAATACATCGGCGATTTCCAAACCGATGGTGCCCTGCCCTGCAATGACATCGGGATCATCAAAGGCGGGGATAAGGATCTTGTTCTTCTCCACGCACAGGTCTGTGGCACAGGTACAGGCATCATTGTAATGCGCACCCGAGAGGATCACCTCTGCACCATATTCCTTCACAGAGAGTAGCTTTCTGATGGATACGTCTTCAGGCATGATCACGGTGGGCGTGATACCCAATCTTGCCGATGCCCAGGCAACACCCTGCGCATGATTCCCTGCAGAGGCGGCGATGATCCCCCTTTGTTTCTCCTCGGCGCTCAGTTGAGAGAGGCGGTTGTAGGCACCCCGGACCTTAAAGGCCCCGGTTTCCTGGAGATTTTCGAGCTTCATAAATATCTCAGCCCCCAGGACCCGGGTGAAATAACCCGAACGCACCAGAGGGGACGGATGAATCACACCCCTCAGCCGATCGCCTGCCCTCTCTATATCGTTGAACGCCGGAACCATTGCCCATTACCCGCCGAATACCCTTGTGGACACCTCCTGATAGGTCTTTAAGACCTGTTCTCCAAAGCAGACAAAGACCACTCGGCGCAGGGTGGTGTCTTTTTCGAGAAACCGCCTTGTTTCTTTGAGCGCTATCTCGGTAGCCCTCTCTAACGGGAACCGGTAGACACCGGTACTGATAGAGGGAAACGCGATGGTCCTGGCGCCTATTTCCACTGCTTTGCTGAGACTGTTTTTATAACAGTTGGAAAGGAGAGCGTCTTCATTCTTGTGGCCCCCGGCCCAGACAGGCCCTACCGTGTGGATCACCCACTTGGCTGGGAGGCGGTAGCCCTTGCTCACCCTGGCCTCGCCGGTCGGGCACCCCCCGATCTGCCGGGTCTCCTCCAGGAGTTCCGGTCCGGCTGCCCGGTGTATGGCCCCGTCAACGCCTCCACCGCCTAAAAGAGATGTATTGGCCGCATTGACAATGGCGTCCACTGCCTGCCGGGTGATGTCCCCCTCAACGATAC
The DNA here is from genome assembly GCA_964483185.1 of uncultured Desulfobacteraceae bacterium. Lineage (GTDB taxonomy): Bacteria > Desulfobacterota > DSM-4660 > Desulfatiglandales > Desulfatiglandaceae > CAZACO01. Next base: position 36 of record CAZACO010000147.1, on the reverse strand, counting down.
TGATCCGCTCTTTCATTTGAATCACCCCCTTCGTAT
>CAZACO010000146.1:0-8063 GCA_964483185.1 uncultured Desulfobacteraceae bacterium | reverse complement strand
TTAAGTGGTTATCAGCGTTATTGGGGTTTTCCTGAGAACCGGACATTCGACATCTGTACGGTCTTAATACTTCGAACTTAATCGCTTTTCCAACCCAACCACTCAACGACTCCACTATTTGACGATGACTGAGTTGCCCGGCTATCGCAAAAAACTATTGTAAAGCACGATAAAAAAAGATACAACAAAGGCCGATTGTGTCTTCTGAACCCTGCCAGCCTCGTGCGATCCGAATAATTTTGGAGGAATCCTGATGGATGATATTTTAGACTTTTTTGTGTGTGACAACTGCTCCAATAAGAATTTCAACCTCGTCTACAATTTTTGTCTCCGATTTCACGGTGTCAATTTTTCTGATGACCTCATCTATGATAAAATAGTAGAAGAGCGGTATCAGTGTACAACGTGCCAAAAGACCTTTACAAAAAAGGAGATCGAAGAAGGCTTGTCTACGCTTCGCAGAAAACGTAAAAGGCGCTAAAGGCTTATCTCATACTGTTCCATATGAAAGTTTTCTTTGCCGATAATAATGATTCTCCTGTTGATCCTTTTTTCCAACTCAATAATCGACTTCTGTTCTTCTTCCCTCAAGGCCTTGTCTATTTCCGGGTTTGCCAGGATATAGACATGCCCCCCTTCTTCAGGATTCGCGCACTCTCTTTCCAGGTCTCTGAATATCTCGTAGCAGATGGTACTGGCTGACTTGAGGGTGCCTCTCCCCTCACAGTAGAAGCACATATCGGTCAGCAACCGGTTCAAACTCGCCCGGGTTCTCTTTCGGGTCATCTCAATGAGTCCCAAATCTGACATCTGAAGGACATTTGTTTTGGCCTTATCCTTGCTCAGGGCCTCTTTAAGGGCCATGAACACCCGTTGGCGGTTTGGAACCTTTTCCATATCTATAAAGTCGATAACAATCAGCCCTCCGATGTTCCTGAGCCGCAACTGGTAAGCGATCTCTTTTACCGCTTCCAAGTTTGTCTTCAGAATGGTTTCCTCTAAATTCCTTTTGCCAACGTAACTGCCCGTATTCACATCTATTGAAGTGAGGGCTTCCGTAAGTTCAATCACGATATAACCACCCGATTTCAACCAGATTTTATTTCCAAGGGCCCGCGAAATTTCTATCTCAATCCCAAAAGCGTCGAAGATAGGATCAGACCCTTCATACAGCTCAACAGAATACTTTAGCTTAGGGGCGAATGTATCGATAAATTCCATGATGTTTTCATATTCTTCATCCGAGTCGATAATCAAACGGTCCACCTCTCTTGTAAACAGATCGCGAACCGACCTCAGGGAAATGGAAAGATCTTTGTATAACAGTCCAGGACTTGTTCCCTTTTCCATCTTTCCCTGGATGTTGCCCCAGAGCTTCAGGAGGAAGTCCATTTCAGCCGCCAGTTTCTCTTTGGTTCCGTCTTCAGCAACCGTTCTTACAATGAACCCGATAGGTCCAGGCCTGATCTTCCTGATAATTTTCTTGAGCCTTTCCCTTTCCTCTTTATCCTCGATTCTTCTGGAGACCCCGATATGGTTAACAGTAGGCATGAAGACCAGGTGTCTCCCCGGAAGCGAGATGTGAGACGTCAGGCGGGCGCCCTTGTTTCCCAAAGGTTCTTTTGCGACCTGGACCATTAGATTTTGACCTTCATGAAGCAACTCCTCAATCTGCAAAGAGGTTTCATAAGACAGATCCATTCGCGACGGCTCAGGTTCAGTCATATCCATGTCTTCCCCGGCCTTGCTGTTTTCAAGCATCATCTGCTCGAGATCTGAAAAACCCTTGTAGACATCCGATACGTAAAGGAAGGCCGTCCTGCCGAGGCCGATGTCCACGAATGCGGCCTGCATCCCCGGCAAGACCCTGGCAACCCGGCCTCGATAGATGTTTCCCATCAGTTCCTGGCCGCTGTCTCTTTCAATGTGGAGTTCTACAACAACGTTGTTTTCAACAAGGGCGACCCTGGTTTCGTAAGGTCTGGCGTTAATGATAAGTTCGTTGGACATGGGGCTGTCTCCTTAGCCTTAGCTCATCGTCACGCAAAGCCGGAAAGCTCGCAAAGAAAAAGATGACGAAATTCTTGCCTAAAAACGGTATGCCTGGTGAGTCCATCTGTTCATTCCGATATATGTGGGGGAGGGTTCCCCTTTCTTCCGTTATCCCTGCTTGTATAACGGTTCAGACCTTTGGTAAACCGTGAACAATGATACGCATTCTTTATGCCAAGACCTGGCCCGTCTTCAACACGTCCATATTGAGGAGGTCCTCATCATTCAGGGAAAAAATCCCTTTCACGATCTCCGCCGGTTTCAGTCCAGGTCCCTCAATCTCTTTTACGGTCAATTGCAGCTTGTTGGGTGGGACAAGTGAGATGGCACTGACGAGGGTCCGGGCATTGACCTCATGCTCCCCTTTTTTGCCTGCTTTGACAATTGCAAAATAGTCTGATTCAAGAAATTCTCTCAGGTCTTTTTCCTTACATCTTAATTTGTTAAGGGTAATCAGGAAGTGACTTTCGCTGATGCGCGCTCTTTTTTTGGCAGGAGAAGTTTCTTCCACAAAGGTCACATCAATGCCACGGGGAAGTTCAACATTTATCCTCTCTCTTAGTGAATAGACGTCTATAGCTTCAACCAATTCAACCTCCATCAGCTCTTGCATACTTTCGGTTCCAACGGGCAGGGCAGAAAAAAACGAGACCTTGGGCATCGGGTGATATCCTTTGGAGCAGACCAATTCCAGTCCTGCCCTCCTGAAGGCCCTGATAAGAACCCGAACGAGTTCTAAGTGGCTAAGATGCTTAGCCCTGTTTAGCTTTCTGTATGTGAGGCGATATCTCTTTGTAGATTCAGGTGCAGGCCGGATCATCGCCTCCCTGCTGCAGGATAATCCAGAAGATCTGTGAAGGACCGGATCAATGGTCTGATGGTCGCATACACCACACTCTAAGCATTTGTCCCTGCAGTCCGGGGTCAGGCTTGCTTCTTTAGCCCTTACCCATTCTTTCCTGAAAAAGGCCTTTGTAACCCCTGATTGAATGTGGTCCCAGGGCAAAACCTCATCCTGGGACCTCTCCCGGTGGAGATACCCCTCAGGTTCCAGCCCGGCACGAACAAAGGCCTCTTCCCAGATCTCCTTTCTAAAATGCTCCCCCCATGCATCGAACTTCGCGCCAAGTCTCCACGCCTCCAGAACAACACGGCCTAATCGCCTGTCGCCCCTTGCGAAGATTCCCTCTAACCAGCTCATTTCGGGTTGATTCCATTTGACCCTGACCCTGCTTCTCTTAAGCCCTTCCTGGACCAGGCGTATTCGTCCTCTGCTTTCCTCTAAGGAAATCTGGGACGTCCACATAAAAGGGGTATGGGCTTTGGGCACAAATGTCGAAATGCTGACGTTCAAATTCGCCCCTTTCCCTTTCTTGCCGGCAAGATTGGTGATCTGTTTGCACAAATCGATAATATCCAGAATGTCCCTCTCTTCTTCATATGGGAGACCTATCATAAAGTAAAGCTTAATCAGGTTCCATCCGGCCCGGTAAACTACCTGGGCCGTTTTAAGAATATCGTTTTGGGTCAGCCCTTTGTTGATGATTCTCCTGAGTCGATCATTGCCAGCTTCCGGGGCCAAGGTAAACCCTGTCTTCCTGACCCGCCTTATCTGATCGATCATTTCAGCGTTCAAACTGTCCACCCTGAGAGAGGGGAGGCTCACGCCGATGTTTTTAGGGGACTGCCCGTCCATCAGGGCCTTGAGCAGGGGCCCGATACAACTGTAATCTCCGGAACTCAGAGAGAGGAGAGAGAGATCTTCATAGCCGGTCAGTTTCAGGGCGTTTGTCGCTTTCTCGATGATGGATTCGGGGCTTCGCTCCCGCACCGGACGGTATATCATTCCTGCCTGGCAGAATCGACAGCCTCGGGTACAACCGCGTGAGATCTCTACGGAAACACGGTCGTGAACCAGTTCGGCAAATGGGACGATTTGACGCTCTGGATAGGAATAATCATCAAGATCGGGCAGAACCGCTTTTTTTACATCGAGGTAATCGGTATGACTGGGTGCAATCTCCTGAACAGATCCATTCGGGCTATAATGCACGTGAAAAAAAGAAGGGATGTATATACCCCTGACATGACGCAATTTGCGGAGCAGGTCTTTTTTGTATGTCGTTTGTTTTGGTTTTGCTTCCCGGACAGCACGGCATATCTCCAGGGCCGCAGCCTCGCCGTCACCAATTACCATAAGGTCAAAGAAATCGGCAACAGGCTCAGGATTAAAACACGCCGGGCCTCCGGCGATGATCATGGGGCCTTTGTCAGGTCTGTCCTGAGCCAGGAAAGGAATACCTGAAAGATCAAGCATGTTCAGGACGTTTGTGTATGAGAGTTCGTGCTGGAGGCTAAAACCGACCACATCAAAGCTTGACAGGGGGCGGCCCGATTCCAAGGTCATGAGGGGGATTTTTCGGCGTCTCAGTTCCGCTTCTAAATCAACCCAGGGAGAAAAAACCCTTTCAGCGGCCAGCCACTCCTCGGCGTTAAGAATGTGGTACAGGATCTTCAGCCCTAAATGGGACATGCCTACCTCATAAACGTCCGGGAAAGCAAGGGCAATGGATACGTCTGTCCGATGAGGGTCTTTCCTGATAGAGTTAATCTCGCTGCCTAAGTAACGGCTGGGACGGGAAATATTTACAAACCATCTCTGGTCAAAAATGGACATAGGTTACCGACGCTTTCACATCCAATCCGGGAGTTCGTCTCTCCCATGCAGTAATTTACCGGATGCTGGATACTCGTTACTGATTACCGGTTACTTGTCGCGGGTCAAAGATTCCTTTCGGAGGAAAACCACTTATCAATATCTGAAATTTCACCTTCAGCCACCTATGGGTCACGCCGTCATCAGGTGGGCCGGACAGGGAGCACTATTGTAATTTCGGCACCACATTCAGGGTGATTGCACACAAATACCTTCCCTTCAAGCCGATCAATGATCCTTTTTACAATGGCCAGTCCCAGACCGGAGCCCCGTTCTTTAGTGGTGAAGAAGGGTAAGAAGATGCGTGACAGGTTTTTTTCATCGAATCCTTCTCCTGTATCGCGGATAATGATCTTGGCCCTCGCCGACCCTGTTTCAGGCGACCCACGCTCCCGTGACGTGGTGACATGTAAGCCCCCCCCCTCACCCATTGCCTCAGATGCATTTAAGAAAAGATTCCACAGCACCTGTTTGAGCTGGCCTGAGTCAGACGCAACGGTCACAGGATCTTCAAAATTTGTGAAAACGTTTATATCACGATGGCAAGCCTGGCTGTTTTTGAAAAGCTCCAAGGATTCCACGATTAATTGATTCAGATCAAACTCTGTCAGTTTCGGTCTCTGCGTTCTGGCAAAAAGGAGGAAGTCGGCAACCAGATCGTTCAGTCGATCTGTTTCTCTCAATATGATCTCCATGAGGCGGGTGTTGACTCCATTTTGCCCAATTTCATCTCTTAACATTTCGATCGATCCACTGATAGAAGCCATCGGGTTACGGATCTCGTGGGCTATTCCTGCGGCAAGCTCACCGATGAGAGCCAGGCCCTCAACCTCTTTCATCTCTTCTTCGATCTCTTTCATTTTCGTCATATCCTGGAAACTGAGGATCTGACCTTTCCGTCCACCTAACGAATACTGAAGGGGTGAGATGGAAAGCTGCAGATGTCTCTTCTTCCCATCAGGTCTCATATAGGCAAAGTCGGTAAACTTCGCTTGTATCTCGGGCAGACCGACAGAAATGAGTGACCGGCCGGTTAGATGTTTTGTAAGGAGGGGGAGATTGTCACCGATCAGATGTCCACAGACCTGGTCGGCCTTTAGGCCGAACATCTTTTCTGCGGTGGGATTAAAGAGAAGGATCCTTTCCTGTTCATCCAAGACGATCAACCCTGATGTCATGCTGGCGATGATGCTCTCGTTAAGGACCTCCAATCTCTTGAGGTTGATTTCTTTTACCCTTAATTCAGCGCGACTCTTTCTTGCCTGTTCAGAAAGAAAACTGCTGAGATATCCAACCAAATAGAACCCGGCCATATTTGCGAGTATGGTGAAAAACAGGTAAGTGCTTTGATACCTCTCAGGATAGCTCAACCGGCTGGCTAAGGGATGAATCACGCCATAATAGTGAAGATCCAAGAGCAACCCATACAAAATACTGCTGCTGGACGCCACGATCATACCGCCTGTGCGGTAGAGCAGGATGCTTCCGCTGAATATGCTCAGGATATAAAGGAAGGAGAATATGCTCTCGATGCCGCCGGTTGTGTATATGAGCACCGTAATAATAAAGGTGTCAACAAGAAGATGAATGTATGCCTGCAGTCTGATATTCCTAGACGCCTTTAAGAGAAACACGTAAATGATGCTGATAAAATATACGCCAGCGAGAAGAAGGTAGTGCGAGGTGTGGACATACCCGAAATAGGTCCGGGTCGCTCGGATCTGAATAAAAATAAGGGCACCTAAGAGAAAGGAGATAAAGAGCACCCTCAAAAGCATCAGAACCTGAAGTTCCCTCAGGAGTTCCGGTTGAGGGGTTTTCCGTTCACCCTTGATCATGTTCTGAGATTACCCTCCCATGGCAGCAGCCATGCTGAAGATGGGCAGATACATGGCGACAACAAGTCCGCCTATCGATCCCCCGAGGAATACCATGAGCAAGGGCTCCAACATGGAGGTCATTGCCTCCACGGCCGCGTCCACTTCGTCGTCATAAAAGTCCGCGATCTTTTCCAGCATCGTATCAAGGGCTCCCGTGGCCTCGCCGACAGAGATCATCTGGACCACCATACTGGGGAATATGTCGTTTTCTGCGAGCGGTTCGGCAATCGGTTGTCCCTCGGCAATACTTGAACGAACGTCAAGAATCACCTCTTCAAGGACGACATTGCCTGCAGTCTTGGCAACGATTTCCAGGGCCGTTATAATCGGTACCCCGCTGCTTATCATTGTCCCTAAGGTCCTGGAGAATCTCGCTACGGCAACCTTTTTGAGTAAGGGGCCAAATATGGGCAACTTTAGTGATAGCGTATCGGTGCTTTTTCTGCCCCCTGTGGTGGCCCTGTACCTCTTAAACAGGAAAACCATCACCACAAAGGCGCCAATCATGTAGTGGATGTTTCCTTTGGTGAAATTGCTCATCGCCACGACAATTTGTGTCGGCACAGGCAAGGCCTTGCCAAAACTTGCAAACATGTCCTGGAATACCGGGATCACAAAAATCATGATCACAGCGATAACAATGATGGCAATAGCCATGACGACGATCGGGTATGTCATGGCGCCCTTAATCCGGGACTTGAGTTTCTCCGCCTTCTCTATATACGTAGCCAAGCGTTGCAAAATGGTGTCCAGGATTCCTCCCACCTCGCCGGCCGCAACCAGATTAACAAAAAGGCCATCAAATACCTTGGGATGCTTTTCCATAGCTTCAGCGAGGCTTGAGCCTCCCTCCACGTCCTTTACAATCTCCTTTAGCATACCCCTGAATGTCTTGTTTTCTGCCTGGTCGGCAAGGATTGTAAGGCCCTGGATAAGCGGAAGGCCCGCGTCGATCATCGTGGAAAACTGCCTGGTAAATATGACGATGTCCTTATTCGTAACCTTGGGCTGCATGAAAGAGACATTTTCAAAGAGATCCTTTGGCTTCGCCTTTATCTTCTTGATCTTGAGATTGCGCCGTTTTAATTGGAGGACTGCCGATTTTTCGTCGGCTGCTTCCAATTCTCCCTTTATAACTTTACCTTTTCTTGTCTCTGCGACCCAATTATAGGCTGGCATTATCATCCTCCCCAAGGTTTCTCTCGGCTAAAAAAATGATTGAGCGCATTGCCGTTGATTTCATGCCTTTCTCAATTTATATAAAAACTTGTCTGAGGATAGATAATTCAGTTTCCCCTGTCAAGAGACCAGGCCCTACCTCTGGCTCATGGATTTCGAAGCAAGATTTCAAATATCTTCGGTTAGTACCTTATTCCTTGGTCTTCTGTCACAGAAAACAAGAAAATCTCTTTGTG
>CAZACO010000145.1:0-8077 GCA_964483185.1 uncultured Desulfobacteraceae bacterium | reverse complement strand
CGGAGTATCATATCGACTATACGGATTCTCAACTTCCGGTGTCTGATAATTTCCTTTATGTGGACCCCAATATCCAGAGGCCTACATGGTTTGATTTTTGAAAAACGGTTGGGTTCAAGGGATAGCTCTGTCCAGATTTCTTCGATTTTTCACTCTTCCCGCCGGGGCGTAGGCCCCTATGGGCCGGAGGCCGTGTCCCAGGTCCCCATTTCACCCCCGCAAGTTGCAGCCACTATATCTTGCGATTGGATTTTTTTTGTCCCGCAAGCCCCTTCCCTCTATGCTCTTTCCGCAAAAAAGCGACTTCTTATCAACATCAGCTCGGCTCAGCTATCAGCATCAGCCCATCCGATAGTGAGGGGTTTCGAAATAAAAGGAGGTTAGCAGTCAGGCGTACCGAATAGCTCAGAGTTTGCCAGCCGAAATGAGTGCAGCGTGAATGGATTTGAAGGATAGAAGCAAGGAAAGCGGTCGGTCAAGGAGCTGAAGGGCGCCATATTCCTCGTACCATTGAGCAATCCGCTCGTTCTTGGCATCAATGAGAAGCGCCACACCGCCAACCTCTGCTGCGACCAGGAGGCAACGGCAACCTGCTGCAAGAAGAAGCTGACCCCCGAACCCGCGTCCCTGAACTGACCGATCAACGGCCAGCCTTGCAAGCCTAAACACGGGCACTTCATGGCGGGCGAGGCCCCGCTGGATCAAAAGAGGCGTACGGTCATAGGCCACTGAAGCCGGCGCAACACTGTAGAACCCGAGAATCTTTTTGCCGTCGCCTTCATTAATGGCCAAAAAAGTCTTTGCCGCCCCCCGTTCGTGACTCTTGCGTGCATGACGGCGCAGGAACTCATTCAAAGCAGCGTCGCCGCAGTCAAAGACGTCCCGATCATAGGCCCTGGAAATCGGCTCTTCGTGCCAGGGAGGAATCGTCACGATCGCTCGGGCAAGGCGTAAGCAGCCTTCATTAGCTTTGCATTAGGGGGCGGAGGGTCCTCCAACAGTTCGAGAACGCGCAAGCTGTCCCGTTCACTGAGTGTAAATCGCTCGGCTTGGTCGATCACCGTTTGCGCCGCCTCTACCGCATGCCGAATGACAAAATCGGTCAAACTGGTCTGTTGCAGGGCGACTGCACGCACGAGGAGCGCTTTGTCCTTGGCCGGGATTCTCAGCGACACTCGGCTATTGTCTTTGACAAGAATTTGGGGCATGTTTATACTCCTTCGCTGTTGTACGCTTTCAAAGTGTACAACGCCTTTGCTATCGTGTCAACCTGAATACGTTGGGATTCCGATAGGGACTCATCCACCCATCCGCGCCTTGTACCGCCTCTTCTCTGAGTATTAGCGTCTTGGCGCGTGAACCCTAATCCGCTTACTCTGCTGACCAGCTTACACTTTTCAGCTTGAGGCTTCAACCACTTCGCAGAAAAATACGGAATTACGGAAGAACGTCCCCCTCTCATTTCACAACCTCACCAACGAAATGAAGACATGTCATTCCCACTATCACCAGCACGGCCGCGTAATCCGCCCGGGTCATGCACAGCTCCTTCATATAGGTTCGAGGGCCTCTCTTGTATCCCCGCGCCTCCATGGCGATGACAAGCTCATCAGCCCTGCGAAAGGCGCGTAACACAAGGGGCAGCAAAAGGGATATGACAGCTCGGGTCCTGCGGACAAACGGTCCTGAACTGAAATTGGCTCCTCTGGCCATCTGTGCCGCCTTGATCCTGTCGATCTCTTCAAGAAACGTGGGCACAAATCTTAATGCCATGGATATCATGATGGCAAGGTCATGGGAGGGAACCCCCAGCCGTTTGAGAGGCCGGAGGAGTCTTTCGATGCCGCTTACCAGTTCCGTGGGTGATGTGGTCATGGTAAGGATGGATGCGCTCAAAATGAGGAGGATGAATTGCCAGGTGGTCATCGCTCCCCTGTAAAGACCTTCATAGGTCACGGTTACGCGCCATGAGGGAAACGGGGGAATCGGCGTGCCATCTGTAAAAAGGAGATGCAGGAAAAAGAGAAGCGCAAAGAAAAAGAGTACCGGCCTGAGGGCCTTGGTCATGTCGTTGACACCCAGACGTGATAACGGAACCAGGGCAATCAAAAATGCGGTGATAAGGACCCCGCTAAATGTTCCTCCCTTTAAGATCAATATGCTCAATGCCACGGTCGAACCGATTTTGACCCTTGGATCTAATCGATGAATCAGTGACTCACAAGGAATGTATTGGCCTATGTGCATGGGAAATGCCTAAAGTGCCTAAATTGAGCCAAAGTGCCTAAAGTTTGTCCCTACGTGGTTTCCGCCTTGATCAACGAGGAAAGCTCCAGACAGGCATCCTCTAAGGTGAAGATGTTGGTGCGGACATTCTTTCCCATCCGTCTCAACTGCCACATCAGTTCCGTGACCTTGGGGACATCTACACCGAGTGACCTGAGCCATTCAACCCTGGTAAAAACCTCTGCCGGTTTTTCCTGCAGGGCAATCCCTCCTTTATGAATCACGACGATCTCATCCGCTTCAGCAATCTCATCCATGTCATGCGTCACATGGATAATCGTGATCCCCTGTTTATGGAGTTTTGTCATGACCTGGAGGACCATGTTTCGTCCGGATGGATCGAGGTAGGTCGTGGGCTCGTCCAGGACGATATATCTGGGTTCCATGGCCAGGACGCCTGCGATGGCCACCAGTTGCTTTTCCCCATTGGAAAGGGTGTGCGGGGGCCTCTTGGCATGTTTCTCCATCCCGACCATGGCCAGCGATTTCAGAACCCGTTTCCGTATGTCAACGGGAGGCAATCCCAGATTGCCGGGGCCGAAAGAGACGTCTTCTTCCACACTCATTCCAACAATCTGGTTGTCTGGATTCTGAAATACCATCCCCACCATCTGCCGGATCTTCTGGACGTCAACAGGATCCTTGGTATTCATCCCTTCAACCCATACCTCCCCGGCAGTCGGAGACAACAGCCCGTCAAGATGCCGAACAAGGGTGGTCTTTCCACAGCCGTTGGATCCGATGATTCCGAGATGCTTTCCCTCTTCTATTTCTAGGGAGATGCCATTGAGGACCGGCTCACTTTTCCTGTCATATTGAAAGGTTAGACCTTCGACGTGTATCATCGCAACACCCTGAGCCGGATCAACCGGAAAAGTGCCTAAAGTGCTTAAAGTGAGTCCCGCAAGGCGGGATGCCTAAAGTTGATGTCTGTGTTTTCACACCTTGGCGTGATTTCCCGCCGGCAGTGGGATTCGACGTTTATCTGCTTCGCTCGTCATCATCATGAATTGCACAACAGCCTCCAGCCTCCAGCCTCCAGCATCAATCAATCTTCCCGATCCTATCCCTTAACTTCACGGTTATAAAGACCGCGGCCGCTATTTTCAGGGCGTCGCCGATCAGAAAGGGGAGGACCCCTACGGCAATGGCCTTATCCATGGAAAGTCTTGCGATCATCATCAGTTGAAGCACGCCGAACAGGTAAATCACCACGGTCCCTGCAACCATTGCCAACACGATCCAGGCAGGTCCCGACCCTTTTTTTATTTCAACGAGTTTGCCGGTCACATAGGCCCCGACAACAAATCCTGTCAGGTAGCCGCCCGTGGGCCCGAGCAAAACCCCCATGCCTGCCTTGCCGCCGGCAAAAACAGGGAGCCCGATGATCCCCAAGAGGAGGTAAATCACCTGGCTCAATGCACCCAGCCGGCCGCCCATGAGGGCAGCGGCCAAATAGAGGAACAGGGTCTGAAGGGTTATCGGCACCGGGGGGAGGGGTATCATCATAAACGCCCCTGCCGCGGTTACGGCGCCAAAGACCGATGCATAGACCATCCCCCGTATGGACAGGCCCTTCTTCTTCATGATCCTTTCTCACATGAGCGTAACATCGCCTGAAAATATCCTGTGAGACGCCCCTTTCATGTCTTTAAGAATCAACACCCCTTCCGGATCAATGTCTTCAACGTATCCGATAGTTGTCTTGTCGATCATCTCAACCTTGATCCGTTGGCCGATAATATCTGCCAGTTCCTTCCACCGCCTCAGAATCGGCGCAAACCCGGATGTTTTCAATACCCTGTAATACGTCTCTTGACGTCTCAGATATTCCCTCACAATTCTTACCCTCGGAAACCGCACGCCGGTTTCAATAAGGACAGAGGTCGCCCTTTCGCTGATATTATTCGGAAAGTCCGGATTATTCACATTCATCCCGAGGCCGATCACAACATAATCGATCGCATCCATCTCCGTGCTGATTTCCGTCAGGATACCGGCGATCTTTTTGCCCTTAATGAGGATATCGTTCGGCCATTTGATCCTGACATCCAACTCCGTCAGGTGAAGCAGGGCCTCGGCCGCTGAAACCGCGGTCATGAGGGTGATTTTCGGGGCGTCGTTGGGGGGCATGGAAGGCCTCAGGATGAGGGAGGCGTAAATTCCGGTTTGCGGTGGAGAGAACCAGATCCTCCCCTTTCTTCCCCTTCCCTGCGACTGCCGTTCGGATACGACCAAGGTCCCTTCAGGGGCGCCTCGGATGGCAAATTCCCTGGCCCTTGCGTTTGTGGACCCTGTCTCTCTGAAATGGAAGATCTCTCTCTTGCCGAAGACCTCTGTATCAAGCCCTTCCCCGATCTCATCGGGTAAAAGCATTTCAGAAACCCTGAAAAAACGGTATCCTTTGTTGGGAGACGATTCGATGCCATAACCCTCTTCTCTTAGATTGCTGATACTCTTCCACACGGCAGATCGGGTAACGCCGATTCTGCGACTCAACGATTCCCCGGAGATCCAGGTTCCTTCTTCCTCTTTGAGGTATGATAACAAACGCGCTTTTGTGTTCATGGGACAATTCTTCTGACTGAATGTGACGTTGATAGCCAAGCGAAATAAAGGTCTCGGTACCATTGCTTCGTTGGATTGTCAACCAAATATTTTGTATCGGTTGACGATTGTCTCATATTAAAACATACCGTCCTGTGGGCGTGAATACGTTTAAGGGTTCACGGGTTCCGGGTTAGCGTGCTTGCTTTTCCATGATGATTTCCTGAACGCGTAGATGACCATAAGGAGTCACATGATCAGGAAGCGTTGTGCGGTAAGGGCCGTCAGAATCCAGTAGGCACTGGACCCGGTGGGCATGGGCAGGCCTCGAAACAGAATCAACCCTATGGTTGCACAAACAAAACATCGAGAATGGATAAATACTAATAATACCAAACGTTCATATCATTTTCAGGCGATATCCTGGAAATCACCGTGTGTGCAATCCTTGGGAAAATACTTTTTCGGTTTTTTGTTTGCCCTCCCGGAAAGCCGCTGAATACCCCATCTCCTTCGTTGCCAAGGGTTCGCGGTAAAGTGCTACAGCTTCACCCTCGGCGCCTTGGATCTGGCGCATTCAGTGACTTTTGCAACGATAGGGTCAACCTTCATCCTTAAGGCAGTTTACGGCATACCTCCTTTTTCCGTCCATATGCCGGATCTCAGCACCATGGACATCGTTTTCAAATCCGGGGAACTGGTTGTCAAAGGCCTCCAGCAGTTGTAAAAATGAAATGATCGGAGCGTTTTCCTCGGTGAACCGCTCGCCCGGCATGACCACAGGAATTCCAGGCGGGTAGGGGGCCAGCATTGTCAGGATCACCCGTCCCTGAATCTTGTCTAAGAACACTTCCTCTGTGTTTGCCTTTACAATATGATGATAGGCGGCTGCCGGTGTGATCACCTGCTCGGGCAATGCATCGTAGGCCTCTGTTTGAAGATCGCTCGCACGATGCGCTTTCAGAAAACCATGCATCTCTGCTGCCAGGTCCTGAATTTTCATCTTGTTGTACCTTTCCGGGGATCGATAGACCAGATCCGGAAGGAGATCGGCCACCCGGCAGTTGTCCGAAAAGAGTTCCTTGAACCGGATCAGCTTGCCCAACAGCATGCTTGTCTTGCTCTTGTTCACACCGATGGAAAAGAGGAAGAGAAGGCTATAAAGCCCTGTTTTTTCATCGACAACCCCGTTTTGAACCAGGAAGGCGGACACGATCGGGGCAGGAATCCCGAAGTCCGTCATTTCGCCGTCGATCGACACGCCGGGCGTCAGGACAGTGACCTTGATCGGGTCTAAGGTCATATGATTCTCATCGATATTCCGAAACCCGTGCCACGATTTCTCAGGGCTCAATTCCCACTCATTTGCATATGTCTCGTCGATGCGGATGTTGCTCCCCTTTTTTGTTTTTGTCTCGATATTTTCAACCGTTCGGGGTTGCCAGACATCGAAGAACCAGTTTTCACTGGTTGACGCTATCGATTCTTTCACATAATTCCTGCGGATCTTTTTTGTCTCCTTTCGGAACTCGATGGCCTGGATGATGGCCTCGTTTATCATATGGGTGCCCCTGGTTCCCTCCATCATCTTTGTTGCCACGTCTAAAGAGGCAATCATGTTGTACTGGGGCGACGTGGATGTATGCATCATGAATGTTTCATTAAAAAGACCCCGGTTAAACGGCCTTTTGCCGTGTTTGACATGTACCATGGATGCCTGGGAAAAAGCGGCCAACAGCTTGTGTGTCGATTGGGTTGCAAACACGGTTGGATGGTTGTCCGCCTCGTGTTTGTCCATGGCATATTTCCCCTCATAAAAGGGATGAAAATTGGCATAGGCATACCACGCCTCATCAAAGTGGAGGACCGGAATGTCGGTTTGTCCGAGAAGATCCTTTACCTTCTTTGTGTTGTAGAGCAGCCCGTCATAGGTACTGTTTGTAACGACGGCAATGCCGGGTACGACCTCCTTGTCTTTTATTAAGGGGGATTTTTCCATCTTTTCTCTGATCGCTTCTGGCGAGAATTCAGATTCGGGGATCCCTCCGATAATCCCGTAGGCGTTTCGCGTCGGCCGGAAGTATATGGGAATTGCACCCGCTAATGTAATCGAGTGCTGCATCGACTTATGACAGTTCCGGTCGATGAGACAGACATCCCCGACCGTAACAGATGACATGAACGCCATCTTGTTGGCCGTAGAGGTCCCGTTGGTTACATAGAAACTCTCGTCCGCTCCGAATACCTTAGCCGTAATCTGCTCGGCCGTGGCATTGACGGCCGAGTGGTCCATCAGGGAACCGAGTTCTGGAACCGATACAGACAGATCGCTGCGAAAAACGTTTTCGCCGAAGAAATCATAGAAGATTCTCCCCACAGGAGATTTGATGAATGCGATTCCTCCCATATGACCCGGTGTATGCCACGCGTACTTATATTTTTCCGTATATTTCACAAGTTCCATGAAAAAGGGCGGGATCAGGCCGTAAATGTAGTCTCGGCATTCCTCGTAGATTCGGCCGCAGACAAAATCGATGGTGTCGCCATATTTCCACAGGACCCCGTTTATTTCTTCCAGTTCGTCTAAGACCTCGTCCTCGACTTCATGTTTGTCCGTCAGCAGAAATACCGGCATTTCCTGGTTCAGATTTCGAATTTCGCGAATGAACTCTCCGATGGCGATTTTGGAGGCATCCAGGGTATCCCAATCGGCAACAATGCCGCTTGCTGCGACAGAATTGTGGGCAAGGATGTCAAGGATTTCCTTCTGGGTATAGCATCTTTCCACAGTCATCCCCATTTTTTCCAGATATCCGATCCCCTCATGGGCGACCTTTCCCACGTACGAACGGGCATCCAGTGAGTCATCGAAAATAAGGACAGGGTATTTCTTCAGGTCTATGATATCCATAAGATAACCTCCTTTGTTCGTTCTTTCCCTTCAGACAGCCCGGAAAAAATGCCTGTGGCAAAAAAACCGTTGCAGGAAACCAAGATGGCAATTTGGGTGACAATTCCGAACGTTTCTTGCTAAATCTATATCAAGTTAAGTCAACCAAAAGTGTGTTCTCAAAAACCCCGGCCCAGGGAAAGAAACTCCTTGGGCCTACATATAGGGAGACGTGAAGGCCCCTGATTTTAGAGAAGTTGGAACAAAAAGGGGTGTGTCAATGGAGGATCCGGTTGATTTTATTATGGTGGGCGATGCGCGACTCGAACGCGCGACCTCTGGTTCCGGAGACCA
>CAZACO010000144.1:0-8119 GCA_964483185.1 uncultured Desulfobacteraceae bacterium | reverse complement strand
GACAATGGTGGATGTGAACCTGCCCGTTGAATAGGGATGGTCCCAATAGGTGGTCCGGTTGCCTTCGCCGGTGGTCGCATTGGTTGCCACATCGCCGTTTTCAAAGACCGTCCGCTGAAAATGCCAGTGGCCCCCTTCCTCGTCCGTGGCGTCCGTCAGCCTTCCGTTTGAGTCAAATTGATGTTCAAAGCGGTTTCCGTTCGGCTCGGTTTCAGCTGTCATGAGCCCATCAGCCGTATATTCAAACCCATACTCGCTGCCGTTCGGGTATGCCACGCCTGTGAGATGATTGCTCCCGTCGATGCTAAGCGTTGTGACCAGTCCATCCGGGCTGACAATGGCTGTGGGCGTATTGTCGGCCCCTCTCTGCATCAGGGTCTCGTTGCCGAATTGGTCGGTAATCGAGATGAGCTGGTTGTCTTCATTATACCCGAAGGTCCTCAGCGCAACCCCGGTATAAAGGTCGATGGTCCTTTTGTGGAGCCCGGTGCTTGAAAAGACATGGCAAAGGCTATTTTCCTCGACAAAGACGAGATCTCCAGGTTCCATGGAGGCTGGAATGGGAATTTCCAGGTTGGAGGGAGAGTCCACCTTAAAGACACGATGATTGTCCCAGGTTGAAATGTAGAGGTTGTCCGCCCTGTCTACTGCAACATGCGTTGGCTGAGCAAGAGACGCGTTGCCAGCCGGACCACCGTCGCCAATGAAATCATAAGCCCCGTTTCCGGCCACGGTACTGATGATGCCGCTGGTGTCCACCCGGCGGATACGATTATTGACTATATCTGCGATATAGAGGTTGCCCGCGCTGTCCACTGTGATGTCCCATGGGTGAAACAACGACGCCTCGATGGCCGGCCCGCCGTCGCCTGCAAAGCCCGAAGCGCCGTTGCCCGCTACCGTAGAGATGATGCCGCTTGCGTCCACCTTGCGGATACGATGATTGCCGCTGTCTGCGATATAAAGGTTGCCCGCGCTGTCCACTGTGACGCCCGTTGGACCAGACAAAGAAGCTTCGATGGCAGGACCGCCGTCGCCAGCGAAACCCGAAGCGCCGTTACCGGCTACCGTAGTGATGATGCCATTTGTGTCCACCTTACGGATACGATGATTGCCGTCGTCTGCGATATAGAGGTTGCCGGCGGTGTCTGTTGCGATGCCCATTGGAAAATGTAGAGACGCCTCGATGGCAGGCCCGCCGTCGCCGCTGTAGGCCCGAACGCCGTTACCGGCCACGGTGGTAATGATGCCGCTGGTATCCACCTTGCGGATACGATTATTGGACGTATCTGCGATATAAAGGTTGCCCGCGCTGTCCACTGTGATGTCCCATGGGTAAGACAACGACGCCTCGACGGCCGGTCCGCCGTCGCCGGTGAAACCAGCAACGCCGTTACCGGCCACGGTGGTGATGATGCCGTCTGCGTCCACCTTGCGGATACGACGATTATATTCTTCTGCAATGAAAAGGTTGCCGGGGGCGTCTATTGCGATGCCCCTTGGATAATATAAAGATGCCTGGATGGCCGGCCCGCCGTCGCCGCTGTAGCCCTCAACCCCGTTTCCCGCAACAGTTGTAATGACGTTGATACTGGACTCAACTGCTGTGCCATCTCCTTTGAGAAGGACGTTGGAACGCGCCGGATCAAGGTAATGATGGTCTGACAGGGTCCAGCCTTCTGCAATGACGCCTCCATGATCCAATCTTTCTCCCTTGATAATAAGCTGATGCTCCTTCCATAAGATAATCTCCTGCCTGGCGCGGATGCCCGTCACCTGGCTGCCGGCCTGGGCAAAGGACTGGGAGAAACCCTCACTCGCACTGTAGTAAACCGCATCGTAGACAAACCCGATGCGAATATGGACGTTGACGGTGCCCCACACGAAATTTCCCGCAAAATCGAGGCCGTCCCATTCGAATTCCGCCATCTGTTCGGGCAGGGGGTTCAGGGTTTGAGTCAGTTTTCGGCCGGCCACGTCCACCACAACGACAATGTTTTTGAGGCTCGCAGGCACGGTATGGCCGCTGGCAGGCACTTTTATGACGGTTTTGTATCCTTCAACCCGGCTGCTGGCGTAATGAAGGGTCATATCCGTGCCCGGGATGGGGATGTCCTCGTGGAATATCCTGCTTCTCTCTTCCACAAAAGAATTGAGCGGGACGGGACAACTATCTGGTGAACTCGGCCGGTCTCCGTCCGGCATACCGTACGGATTCGGAGGACCGGCGTCCGGAGGCGGACCATAGGGCCAGTTGCAGTCCCATGGCGTAAAATGGGTCATCTCCACCCGCCAGAAGGTATCGCCTGGAATGTAGCGTGACGGATCGTCCAGGCCCCTTACCTCATCATCATAGGCGCCGTTCTGGTTGAGATCGTCCGGAAGATCGTCGCCGTCCGCATCCAGGGCATCCACCACCCCGTCACCGTTCTCATCCAGAAGCTTGACCACCACGCCGTTGTCCGAAGGCGCCCAGACCGCACGGCTTCGATCATAAAAACCCACGGGAACGGCCTCGCCCACCTCAAACCCGAGGAAATTGTTGACCCAGGTGATAACGGGTTTGTCAAAGATGATGTATTTGATCCCGTCGGCAGACAGCTCCGCGCAGTAGGTGTAGCCCGAGTTTGGCGGCAGTCGGGCAGGCATGGCATCCCGGGTGGTGAATTCCGTTGCCCGGGCCGTGATGCTTTCAAGCTCAAACATCTCGTTGCCGTCTTCATCCAGGGCATAGGCCCGATTGTCCCCCTGGAACACAAGGGTGCAGGACCGGCTCCCGAACTCATCCGTAACCTCTGAACTGTTATGGGCAATGACGGTATTGGGGTCGCCGTCAAAGGTAACCACTGTTGAGACCGGGTCTTGGGGGATCATCTTGAGGGTCTCGGAAATGGCAATCTCATTCCAGGGCACATCGACCTTTCTGTGGGCGCATAGGTACCCCTCCTTCTGAAACACGAGGGTCATGACGCCGCCCCCTTCAACAGGGATGGAAAAGCGTCCGTCCTGTCCGGTAGCGACCGTGCCGTATTCCGGATGGTTGTGAATGGCAACGGTCACGCCCGCCAGCCATGCACCGGTTACATCTTGAACCAACCCGGTGACCACGGCAAAGCGTTTGGGATTGTATTCTTCGATGGTTGCATCCGGAGGGATGAGGTCCTGGTAGTTTTCGCCGAACGAGCCCTCGGGCAAGGCAGTAGGGTTGCCCAGGACACGGACACGGACCTCATCAGACGCAGAACCCCCTTCACCCGTTGCCGTGATGGTGTAGGCAGTTGTATTTACAGGGGATACCGTTATTGAGCCGCTCAGGGGAACCTGCCCGATACTGTTGTCGATGTAGACGTATTGCGCGTCGTAAGCATCCCAGGTAAGCTCACACGATTCCCCCTGTGAGATTTCCGGCGGGAGTGCGTCAATGGTTACCGTGGGCCCGGCGCTCGCAACGATTACCGTAACTGAGGCCTCGGCGGTGCCGCCCGGGCCTGTGGCTGTGAGGGTGTATTGGGTGGTGGTTGAAGGGGAGACGAGGATGGAGCCGTTCGAGCCCACCTCCCCGATGCCCTGATCAATGACCACGCTGGCGGCGTTTTCCGTCTCCCATTCAAGCCGTGATACGGCCCCCGGCGAAATGGTCTCCGGTTGGGCTGAGAACACGCCTATCGAGGGTCCGGCGATATCCTGGACGATCTCGACGGATAAGGAGGTGCCTGGTTTACCGCGCAGTTCGACCCGTAGGGTGTTTTCGGTGACCAGGTCCACAGGGGCCACGAGTTCATGGACCTTTTTCTTGAAATCACCGGGGCCGAATATCTGCACGTCGTTCACAAAAATACGGGCGCTGGTCACGGCATCCTTGTTCTTTCCCTTGCTGTCTATTTCGCCGTTTTGAACCAGCAATGTACCTTGCCCTGAAAGGGCGGCAAAGGTCTCCGTAAAGATATTGGGGGGCCCGTTGGATCGGCTATACGTCTCCGGGCCGAATATTGTGGCGCTGTTGGCTGAACAAAAACCGAACAAAACCCAAAGCAAGATGATGATTGTTTTAAGTGATCGCTTCATTGGTATCATCCTCCCGGCTCAATAAGGTTAACGGGTTGATAGGAAGCCCTCACCATACGATTTTAGAAGTAACCCTGGTTCCGGAAGATTCGAGCATCAGCGATGGCACAGTTTTTAATGGTTCGATTTTCAATCGGGAGCCTTTCCTGCGCCGTGCGAGGTATCTACTGTGGTGATATCAAGATCAGCAGGAATTAATGATAGCGTTGGTATTAGCTTGCCACATGGATTTCTGAAACGATTTCTCATCAGGATAGGGAGTGTCTGTTTTCGTCTTGCGTTTTCGTTTGGGTTCTAATTTTCATTATTCGTGCCAAAATTGAGTTTTTTGTGTCAATTTGATTACAAATATGAACTATTTTCAGAAGGGCATGCGGGAAAGCCCTATTTTACTGGCATTCTCACCGGAGGAGTACAGTTAGGCTGGGAGGTAACTTGTCAGAATTCAAACCGGATGGGATAGGAGGGTTGGGGCAAAAAGCCGTAGCCTGTGCCCAGGGATATGTGCACGATGCTCATTTTTATGGTCATTTGCTGTTAGGCGTATGTCTGAAATATCCCCAGATGGCAGAGGACAGGCTTGGCCTTAGTGGATATACTCGCGGGCGTATCTTCTGACGCGATGGCCTTCTGACACATGAAACTGCCGGATCTTTTTCTCCAAACGCGCCGCCATGCTCTGGCATTATCCCGACGGGGGCGAGGCTGCCTCATAGACCACGTGCCGCTCCAGGCTGTAGGCGAGGACAGCCATGATACCTTTACGGACGCAGAGGATTAATAGGGCGACTGTTTGAGGTCACTCCAAAACCTCCACGGTGGTGGACACGGCATTTTTCATCCTGTATAATATCAGGATGAGGTATGAAAAATCCAAGGGCGCATAAAAAGCCTCCCTTTCGCGGTCAGGCATCGTATTATTCATGTGAGGAGGGACTCTTATGAAACTGAAAGAGCAGGCAAAAAGAAGACTGGATGAACTGGAGCCCAAAGCCCTGGCTCAGGTTTATGACCTCATAACAGAGCTGAAGGGGGCGGCTGGGCCCAGAGCAAGAAAAGCAACCAGCAACTATTATCTGAAGGTGAGGGATGCATTGAGACCCTGCAAGGGTTCATTGTCTGAGGATATCATACACGAAAGAGAAGACAGGATATGAACGTATTTTTTGATACATCCGCGCTGGTGAAGTTTTTTCATGAAGAAGAGGGGACGAGAACCGTTTCGAACCTCATTCTTGACCTGAACAATGATGTCTGGATCTTAGAACTTGCTCGCCTGGAATTCCTGAGCGCTGTTTTCAGAAGGTTTAGGACCAAGGAACTGGATGAGGAGAGATTGAACACCGCAATCGATGCTTTCGAGAAGCAGGTGGAACGCTTCAATCCGCCAGAAGGCGGACAAGGGTTGTATTCCCCGCCCCTTGGGGCGCTCAATGCTTTTGATGATACCCCGCTGCTTGCGGCGGGGTAGTTCATTGTTGAGCCTTTGGGACGTGCGGTTCTCGAGGAGTCTGCCATTCTTATGAAAAACCATGTGAGAACACATGGACTCAAGGCCCTCGATGCCCTGCATCTGGGGGCTTTTAGCCTCATATCCGAAGAGGACTGGGCCTTTGTAGCGGCTGACGAAGGCCTTTGCGGGGTTGCGGAGGTTATCGGATATAAGACCATCAACCCCACGAAGGAAAATGGATGATGAGTGGGGGCTTGGGATGGACCCTGAAAGGGTCTTTTTCTCTCATCCCGCTAAAAGCGGGACTCTCGGAGGCCCAGAGGTTTTGGCCAAAATTGTCAGGTGAAACATTGCGATAAGACGCTGACGGACTGTCTTAAACCTGGATGCATAGATATAACTGTCATCCGTCTATGTTGACCCTCAAATCGAAGGTTGATTGTTTTGCCTGATTTTGGATACCTGCCCCGCTCCGAACGGGATCAAAAAATCATGAATCTGCGTCCATTTGTAAATAAGTAAGATACAGAGTGCGAGACAGTTATTTAATTACAAATGGATGTCCCTCACATCACTAGTTGCCTTCCGTACACGTAAAAAAATCGAGGGTCGGGGCAGTTAAACAAATCTTTCATTTTCTGGTTTTGAATCAGTGGGCATCAAAAGACATTGTCAGGAATCTGCAGTATCCAAAAATCGAAAGGACGGTCCCAAAATGGGCCATGAAATCGAGTCTACGCTTGGGCTTTCCTCCAGGCGAACCAAAAGGCCGAAACATGTCCTATGTCAACGGGCTGACCTCGATTTCACTCAATCTCATAGATATGCATTTATTCATGACCCCATACGCCCCAGGGCTGGATGGATTCTTCAGAGGATCTTGCACCGATCAATTGTCAGGAGGAACAAAGGAATATTTATTTTAAGGGAGAGTTGATTACGTTTGTATTCGGAAGGATTCTTTACGGCTCAGCCTTTAAAAGCGAGACTGTAATCTGGGGGTCATGTGGGGGTCTGCCGTTGACTCTTATTCTTCTTGGAGGTTACGCGCAAGAGTCAACGGCAGACCCCTTTATGTATCCAGGTTATTATTGTTTTCTTGATATTATGGTATAATAGAGAGGTAGAAAGTGTTCAACTTAATTTTGGAAATCGGAAACGGAGATCAAAAACTTGGAATCGAATCTTCTTGGCTTGCCGAAAAAATTATCTCTGGTGGAGTTTATCCCAAAGGAGGCTTCTGAGGACCTGTGGGATACCTATTTCACCCTGTCTGAAACAATTTTTCGTGAATTTAAACAAAAAGGCCGCCTGCCTGACCGTGACGTGGTGAGACGACTTTATAGGACGCCCAGTCCCTTCTATTCCGTGAAGAGATGGATGGTGTTTGACAAAACCAAAAGGGCCGTTGCTTTTGCTTCCATATCCTATGATACGGAAATCTCCCCGGATTACGAGTGCAACAGGCATCTCTGCCAGGTCCATATCTCGGTTGTCCAGGCCTACCGAAGGAAAAAGATTGCAACGACCCTGCTGAAACACCTTGTGGAGACGGCGAAACTTCTGGAAAAAACTACTGTCATCGCGGAGGTGGATAACCCCTTGGGACTGGAATTTCGTAAACAGCTTCGGGGCGATTTAGTCCATGAAGAAATTCAATTCAGGCTGGACATGGAGGACGTGGATTGGCAGGTGGTACACAAATGGCTCCATAGAGGAAGGACGAAACACTGGGACACGAAAATGGAGTTTTTTCGAGAATGCCCTGAGGACGATATCGAGGAATTCAGCCGGGTCTACACGGAAATCATCAACCAGCGTCCCACCGGCGATATGGGAGACGATCTCATTACAACTCCGGAGTCCAGAAGGATCGAGGAGCGCAATTTAAAGAAAAGAGGCATCGAATGGTATACGATGATCAGCCGTGAACATGATGGCAAAATCAGTGGACTGACAGACATTATGTTCAACCCTGAAGAACCCCATCGGGTGAATCAATATTTCACGGGGATTCTGGTGAAGTATCGCAGAAGGGGATTGGCCAAACGGCTGAAAGCCGAAATGCTTGCGGTGATCAAAGACAAGTTCCCGGAGGTGGAATACATTACCACCAGCACGGCAAGGAGCAATCGGCCCATGCGGGCGATCAACAAAGACCTGGGTTTTCAGCCCATCAAGACCTGTTTCATGTTCCAATGGCCTTTGCGGAATTTGAGGAAACAAACAAATGTGATTCTGGCAGGCGCTGCAGGCGGGCGCCAGCCTTCCGTAAAACCTTGACAGGTAAACCCCCCAGTGGTTTGCCGTCCGATTATCTATTGAGATCAAAGATAGAAAATGGGTTATCGAAGGGGTTGCCTTGCGTGATGTAAAACTGAAGGTTCTTCAGGTCCATGATGATGGAGGTGACCGTCATGGAGGTGTCGTCCGTGAGCCATGGGTGCGAGAAGCGTTTGCGGCAGATGGGATGCTCTTCATCGGTGGCATCCCTCAAGATGTCCTTCATGGACTGCACGGAAGGTTCATCGAGCATTTGCAGTAACTCCTTCGCTCGTCGATACCGGCCCATGGTATTGGGAAATAATTGGAGGTCGTAGT
>CAZACO010000143.1:0-8146 GCA_964483185.1 uncultured Desulfobacteraceae bacterium | reverse complement strand
ACTCCTCCTTTTCCCCATATTATTCCAGACCATCGTCAATCGTCAATCATAAATCATCAGGCCTTCTGCCCACCGGTCACCGGCCCTTGCACTTTGGATTAATTCGTCATTCGGTTGTCTTTTCAATCGACAATCATCCATCATCAATCGTCAATCCCGAGGGTCTGGGATAGAGCCCGCTTCGTTCCACGATCTCCGGTACCTTTTCTTCCCATTCAATGGCCATGATATGAAAGCCTCGCACACCTTCACATTCTTTTAACCGCTGGATGGTCTCCACGCAGATGGTGATCCCTTCCTCGGCTTGTTTCTCCTTAGGTACCCCGGCCATCCTCTTGACAACGTCATCCGGCACATCCATCCCCGGAACCCGGTTTTTCATATATTTGGCCATGCCGGCAGATTTGAACGGCGTCACGCCCGCAAGGATGTAGGCCTTTTCATGGAGGCCCCTGTCGCGGGCCATCTTCATCCAGAGCTCGAATTTATCTAGATTGTAAATACACTGGGTCTGAATAAACTCAACGCCGGCCGCAACCTTTTTTGCCAGCCGCGGGACCCGGATCTCAAAGGGATCAGCAAAGGGGTTGGCGGCCGCTCCCACAAACATCCGAGGCGGTCGCTTAATGTCGTCACCCCCCAAGAACTTGCCTTCATCCCGCATCTGTCTCACGGTCTGAATCAATTGCATGGAGTCGATGTCAAAGACATTCTGTCCCTGGGGGCAATCCCCGAACTGCTGATGATCCCCTGACAGGCAGAGGATATTGTGAATGTCAAAGGATGCAGCCCCCAAGATATCGCTCTGCAGGGCGATCCGGTTTCTGTCCCTAACCACCATTTGAAGCGTCGGTTCAAGCCCCATCAGTTTGAGGTGGATGCATGAGGCCAGGCTGCAAAGCCGGGTCACACTGGTCTGATTGTCGGTAATGTTGATGGCATCCACATAATCCCTGATCATCTCAGCCTTTTTGGTGATCGCTTCAGGATCGCTGCCCCTCGGGGGACCGCATTCCGACGTGATTGCCAGTCGTCCAGAATCCAGGATCTTTTCAAGCCTGCTCGGTGTCTTTACACTCATTGTCTTACATCCTCCCTGACCACCCTTCTGGGACCCCCGGCCCGTTCGGTTGACCAGTCTTTGATCGGAGCGATCTGTTCATATTCATCCAAGCGGTCGAGTTCCTTTAAACGATCGATGATAAGTTGCCAGGCGCAGTCCAAGTCCTTGCTGATTTCGCATTTTCCCTTTGTAGACCCGCCGCAGGGACCGTTCAAGAGTCTTTTGGCGCAACGCGATATGGGGCAGATGCCGGCGGTTTGACCCAGAATACACTGGCCGCATCCCTGGCAGCGCTCGCTCCAGACCCCCCGCTCTTCCGTGACGCCCATAAAGGAGGTGTTGACCCCCGGATAGACGGGCGTGCTAAAATATTTCTCGGCCATGAACTGGACACCCACGCCGCAGGCCAGGGAAAGGACGGCATCGTATTGATCGATGGTGTTCCGGATCTCCTCCAGGTATTCGTGGTCACATTGCCTTTCCAACGTAACCTCGTCGATGTCCACCTTTTTTCCCTGATTCATGAAATACATGCGCAGGGCCGAGGCCAGAATGCCGACCTCCTTTTTCCCACCGGCCTCACAAACCGTGACGCATTCATTGCAGCCCGCAATGAGAATTTTCTGGTAATCCTTCATCATATCGATAACTTCTTCAATCGGCTTTTTGTCTGCAACGATCATAGCCTATCCCCTCCCTTCAACCTTCCCCTCATGCCGCCATTTTTTCCATAGCTATCTTGATCGGATTAGGTCCCATCTCCTTTATGGTTCTTGTCATTTCCACGGCAAATTCTGCAAACCGGGGGCCTTCACCTGAGGAGAGATTGAACATCTTAACCCGCCTGCCGCCTACGCCCACGGCATCCAGAATGGCCCGGGCCTGCTCCACCCTCTTGCGGGCCCTGAGGTTGCCGTTCTCAAACCGGCATTCCCCCTCTAAACACCCTACGATATACACCCCGTCTGCTCCCTTTTCGAATGCCCGAAGGATATGGAGGACATCCACCTTTCCGGTGCAGGGCACCCGGATAATCCTGATATTTTCGGGATATCTGAGACGCATCGAACCTGCCAGGTCCGCGGCCGTGTATCCTCAGAAGTTACAGCAGAATGTCACAATAATCGGTTGGAATCCTTCCATCAAAAAACTCCTTCCAAAAGCCGGTGGTCAGTGGTCAGTAGTCAGTGGTCAGAAATTTGAAACTCGAACCCCCAAACCCTAACGCGGAGCGTAGCGCACAATCTTCACTCTTCAATCTAAAATCTTCAATCTACATCACCCCTTCAAGCAAGGCGTCCACTTTGGCCATGATCTGTTCATCCTCATACCAGTTGAGTTCGATGGCCTTGGCCGGGCATTCGGCGGCACAAATACCGCAACCGTGGCACAGGGCTTCGTCAATTTCACTGACCCCCTCCTCGTTTATCTTCGGAACCCCGTAAGGACACGCCCGGACACAGATAAGACACGCCGCGCACCTTTCCTGATCCACTTTGGCCGTGACCGCAGAGAGACGGATCTCTGTTTGAGAGAGGAAGGTCGCGGCCCTCGAGGATGCTGCCAGGGCCTGAGAGACCGCTTCGGATATCAGTTTGGGCCCATGGGCGGTGCCGCACAAGAAGACCCCTTCGTTGGCCACATCTACGGGCCTTAGTTTCACGTGGGCCTCAATAAAATAGCCGTCTTCGTTCCTGGGGAGTTTGAGTATAGAGGCCAATTCATCGGTATCTTCCGCCACCATGCCTGCACTGAGAACCAGGCGATCGGCACAGACCTGAATGTCCCGTTGAAGTACGTGATCCTTAAAGGTGACCAGAATCCCCTCATCAGTCGCTTCAACCTGTGGTGGACCATCCGGGTCGAAGCGGCAAAAAATGATGCCCTGCCGTCTGGCCTCGGTGTAATAATCCTCCAACAGGCCGTACATCCGCATATCCCGGTACAGGACATAGATATCCGCATCCGGGTTAAGCTCCTTGATATGGAGGGCATTTTTGACTGCGCTCTGGCAGCAGATACGGGAACAATTGGGATTCTCTTCGTTTCGGGATCCCACGCACTGGATCATGACCACCCGATTGAGGTCGGACGCCCCTTTGAGGTCAAGCCGCTTTCCCAGGGCAATCTGGGTCATGACCCGGTGGTCCTCTCCATAGAGATACTCTTTCGGGGTATATTCCCTGGCACCCGTGGCCAGGATCACGATGCCGTGATCGATCTTACGCTCATACAGGCCGGGGCCTACCATGATTTCGGTGGTAAAATTCCCCTTAAACCCACTGAAGCCAACAATCAGAGATTCTGTCAAGACCTGGATCTTCTCGTGCTGGGTGACCTTTTCAACCAGCTCCATAAGGTATCGCTGAATATCGGCCCCCTCTATGGTGGTGGTCAGATTGCTGGAAAGGCCGCCCAACTGGGGCTCCTTTTCCACGATCACCGTCTCAAAGCCCTGGTCAGCCAGGCCCAGGGCCGCATTCATGCCGGCCACACCGCCGCCGATAATAAGGGCACGTTTGTTGACCGGGATGCTCCTTTCCTGGAGTGGGTGCAGGAGACTGGCCCTGGCCACTGCCATCCGCACCAGGTCTTTGGCCTTCTCTGTGGCGGCTTCCGGATGATCGCCGTGGACCCATGAATTCTGGTCCCGGATGTTGGCCATCTCAAAGAGATATTTGTTGAGCCCGCACGCCTGGAGTGTCTCCTGGAACAACGGCTCATGGGTTCGTGGGGTGCAGGAGGCCACCACCACCCGGTTGAGCCTGTTTTCTTTGATCACCTCCTTGATCTTGTCCTGGGTGTCCTGGGAGCAGGAGAAGAGGTTCTGGTCGGCGATCGTGACAAAGGGGAGACGCGAGGCATATTCGGTCACGGCAGGCACGTCCACCACGCCTGAAATATTGATGCCGCAGTTGCATACGAATACGCCGATCCTCGGCGTTTCCCCGGCCACGTCTATTTCGGGAGGGATCTCAAGCGATCTGGTGTCCTGGTCCCTTGCCTTGGAAAGGGTTATCTCGGCGGCGCATGCAGCGGCGCTGGCCTCAGTCACTGAACCGGGGATATCCTTTGGACCCTGAAAAATGCCGCAGGCGTAAACGCCTTCTCTTGAGGTATTCACAGGCGTGAAGGGGTGAGTCAATGCAAAATTGTATTTGTCCAGAGCCAGGCCAAGACGCTCGGATAGGTCGATGGTATCTTGACTGATTTGAATACCCACTGAAAGGACAACCAGGTCAAAAATTTCATGATGGATCACGCCCTCTTCATCAGAATAGGAGATTTCGAGGTCGTCGGAGTCGGGGATCGGGTCGATGGTATGTACCCTGGACCGAACAAACCTTACACCGTGCTCCTCTTTGGCCCGGTTGTAGTATTTTTCGTAGTCTTTTCCGAATGTGCGCATGTCCATATAGAAGATGGCCGTATCTAAATCTGTTCCGCTGTGATCCTTTGCAATAACCGCTTCCTTAATGGCATACATGCAGCACATGGCGGAGCAGTACCCGTTTCCGCAGTGATTGTTGTCCCGGGATCCCACGCACTGGAGCCATGCAATTTTTTTGGGCTCTTTTCCATCTGATTGTCTGACAAGATGGCCCAGGGTCGGTCCCGAGGCGCTCAGAATACGTTCAAACTCCAGACTCGTCATGACATTGGGATGGCTCTGGTGGTGGTAGACATCCTCATAGGGCGCGGTATCGAACACGTCAGTGCCCGGGCAGAGGATCACCGAACCGACACGAATCTCCCTCTCTACCGGTTTCTGATCATGGACAATCGCCTCTGCCAGACACGCCTTGACACACTGATAACATTCAGAGCATATGCCGCATCTGAGGCAGCGTTCCGCCTCTTTTCGGGTCTCTTCCTCGTTGAAACCGAGGGCAATCTCGTGGAAGTTTCCCCGGCGTTCTTCTAAAGAAAGTTGTCTCATGGGGATCCTGGGAATAAAGGCCTCCTCTTCGGTTTCAGGCTTTTCATAGGACCAGTCCTTTTCCCGGCCCTCCTTCAGGTCCAGACCGTGAAGGTAGCGGTCAATACTCTCGGCCGCCTCCTTGCCGCATTCCACGGCCTCAACCACGGACCTCGGCCCGTAGAAGACATCGCCCCCTGCAAAGACCCCTTCCAAGGGTGTTTCGAGAGTAAGGGGGTCAGCATGGAGTCCACCCTGTTTGGTGGTGGCGAGCCCCTCTTTTTCTGCAAAGGCGAGATCAGCGGCCTGGCCGATGGCTACGATGACCGTTTCCGCCTCCAGGGTGGTCAGATCCGCATCGTCGTATTGGGGCCTGAAGGCGCCGGTATCATCAAAGACCGCGGTGCACCGTTTGAATTCGATACCGGTGAGCCGGCCATCCTCCTCGAGAAACCGCCTGGGACCCAGGCTGTTGAAAATGTGAATCCCTTCCTCAATGGCCTCCTCGATTTCGTAGTCCCAGGCCGGCATTTCGTCCCGTTTTTCAAGACAGACCAGAGACACATCCTCGGCCCCTTTGCGAAGCGCGGTCAGGGCAACGTCCACGGCCACGTTGCCGCCGCCGACCACAATCACCTTTTTCTCCACGGAAACCGGGTTGCCGAGGGCAGCGTCCCGCAGGAAATCCACCCCCTTCAAGACTCCAGGGAGATCCTCCCCCTCCACATTCAATCCCCGACTCAGGTGGAGGCCGGTCCCCAGGAAAAAGGCCTTGAAACCCCCCTCCTTGAGACCCTGAAGAGTGATATCTTCTCCGAAGGTCACGCCGAGCTTTATGTCTACGCCCATCTGTTGGATGATGTTGATTTCGGCTGCCAGGATATCCCGGGGCAGCCTGTAGGCGGGAATGCCCACGGCCATCATGCCGCCGGGCACAGGGAGTTTTTCGAATACCGTGACCGGATACCCCTTTTTTCTCAAAAAATAGGCCGCGGAAAGCCCTGCCGGTCCTGCCCCGATAACGGCCACCTTTTCCTCACGGGTTTCAGAGGATTCAGGGACATAGGGCGCCTCCTGAGACAGGTCCAGGTCGGCCAGGAAACGGTGGAGATACTGGATGCTTACCGGCTCGTCCGCGTCCCCCCGGGTGCAGGTCCCTTCGCAGGGATGATGACAGACACGGCCGCATATGGCAGGGAAGGGGTGGGCCTCTTTGAAGAGTTCCAATCCCTCCCGGTATTTTCCATCCCTGATCAAGGCGACAAAGCCCTGCGCACTCACGTGGGCCGGACAGGCCGCCTTGCACGGGGCTGTACCCCTCTTGGAGATGGCATAGGCCCCTGGCATGGCCTGGGCATACTGCTTGTAGACCGCCTTTCTTACCGAGAGGCCTTTGTTATATTCGTCCTCTGTTTCTATAGGACAGACCTTGGTACATTCCCCGCAGCTTGTACACTTGGCGATGTCGATGTACCGCGGGTGTTGAATGAGGCGGGCCGTGAAACGACCTTCCTCACCCTCAAGCTGGCGGAGTTCCGTTGTGGTCAGGAGTTCGATGTTCAGGTGCCGGCCGACCTCGACCAGTTTGGGCGAGATCACTCACATGGCACAGTCATTGGTGGGGAATGTCTTGTCCAGCTGAGACATGAGCCCGCCAATGGCCGGAGACCTTTCCACTAAGTAGACGTAGAATCCAGAGTTCGCCAGATCCAGCGCCGACTGCATGCCGGCGATGCCGCCCCCCAGGACCATGACGGAGCCTGACATCTTCTTGCTTTCATGATTGGACATATCCTGTCTTTCCTTTCTCACAGTCTGACTGCGTCCAGAAGCAGCGGGAGCCTGTCTTCCCAGCCTGCCGTAGCGATCATAACGCCCGCCATCCCCATATCTTTCAGGTGATGGATGAGTTCGACCGCGATCTGAATGCACTGCTTCAATTTGTCAGGGGCCTTTTGGATCTCCCTGATCATTTCAGACGGGATGGAGATATTTTTGATATTTCGATCGATATAGCGGGCCATGCCGGCCGATTTCAGAAGGAGGACCGTGGGTATGACGGCCACCTGAGTCGTATCGATCCGCTTGATAAACTGGTGAAACCGGTGTAGGTCAAAGACAGGGGTTGTGACGGTGAATTGAACCCCTGCCGTCACCATCTTTTTCAGGTTGTCGATCTCGATATCCAGTGCCCCTCCGGTGGCCCCTGCATTGACGGTCGAACCGATACAGAGGCGGGGCGCAGCTGAAAGTTCGATCCCTGCCATATCCCTGCCGGCCTGGAATCTACCGAGAATATCCAGAAGCTCCATCAGATCCACATCATATACCTCCCTGGCCTGGGGATGATCGCCATACCGGATGTCCTCACCTGATACGGCCATGACATTGGCTATGCCCAAGGCCGAGGCTGAGAGGATGTCGGCCTGAAGGGCCAGACGGTTTCTGTCTCTGCAACAGACCTGGAGAATGGTTTCAAAACCGTTTTGTTTCAGAAAGGCGCACCCGCCTAAGGAACTGGCCTTCATCACGGCGTTGGCCATCTCGGGAATCACCAGGGCATCCACTCTCCCTTTGACCTTGTTGGCGGTGTTCAACAGGGGTGAGAAGTCGGCGCCCTTGGGCGGTTCGAATTCCCCTAAGAGAACAAATTTTCGAGAAACGATCTTTTCCTTTAACGTCATGTCCTGGACCTCCGGGTTAATAGGGCAATCCGTTGACAGCATTAGATATGGCCATCTCGAGATCTTCGTTTCCAAACGACTGGATATGATAGTAGAATATTCTCTGTTTCCGGATGTTGCTTTCCAGCTCGGCCGTATTGCTGTCGGCGCATACGATCACCGGCAGATCCCTTTCCATCCCTTTGATAACCGAGATAAAGCCGCAATCTTCCTCCAAGAGGAAGGCATGCAGCACGAGCACGTCTACCCGCTGCCCCTGCAGTGTGAGAAGGGTTTCTTTCAGGTTGCTGGTCTTCAGGAGCGCAAACCCCTTATCCTTTGAGAAGGCTTGGAGGTTTCCTGAAAGCGCCTCGGCCGGCTCGGCAATAAGGATGGCTTTTTGAGCGTTCATATCCTCAATCATCCTGTTTGATGCCTCTTCGCAATTCACTGACCATTGTCAGAGACCTTTCAGCAATCTTCATGCCTGACAGGCAAAAC
>CAZACO010000142.1:1604-8203 GCA_964483185.1 uncultured Desulfobacteraceae bacterium | reverse complement strand
GATTTCATGGGGGAGGGCAAAGATGTCGTCCGTCTCAATCCAGTCGACCCGGTATGTGCCCGTTTCATCCACGTAGGGCCGTGTACGCCCATAGAACCGGACCCGCTGCATTCTTTCGACACGGGGGGTCTCCCAGGGATTGCCCCGGAACAACCAGTAGTCAGGTTTTTCCACCTGATAACCGTTCTCTATCAGTTGATTGAAGATACCGTACTCGTACCGGATGCCATACCCCTTGGCCGGGATATTGAGGGTTGCCATGGAATCGAGGAAACAGGCAGCCAGCCTTCCCAGGCCGCCGTTGCCGAGCCCTGCATCATGTTCGGCCTCATAGACATCTTCCAGAACCACGCCCAGCTCACGGATCGCCTCCCTCGCTTCCTCCTCCATGTCCAAGTTCAGGATCGCGTTCTGGAGGGTCCTTCCCATCAGGAACTCGAGGGACAGATAGTAGACCCGTTTGACGTCGGCTTCGCAATATCTCTTTTCGGTCTCTAACCAGCGGTCCATGAGGCGCGTGCGCACGGCAATGGCAATACTCTGGTACTTGTTGTAAAAACTGGCGTTGTCGACCTCCCGGCCGATGGCGAATCGCATGGCCGCAAGACAGGCCTCCCCCAATGTACTCTGCCTCGGTTTCTGTATCTCTTTTTTTACCCGAGCCATGTCCTACCTCCTTTATGAGAAAGCCCGTTGAAGCCTCTCCCTGTGCTTTGACGCGCAGGTCCCTGTCTTACGAACACCGTGTCTGGCCGGCAAAAAGGCCAGTCTGATCAAAAAAGAAACCTTCAGCTTCACACGAGCTTTTTCGGAGTTCAGGCGTCAGCCTTTTATAAAATCTTGACAGGTAAACTCCTTGTGATGAAGTTTGATGGGCCCGTAAAAAGTATGTTTTCTCGCAAAGACGCCAAGAACGCCAAGAAAAGATTTTTTAATATTAACAAGTTAACTTTGCGAGCTTTGCGCGAGATTTTGACTTTTTACGAATGCATCAAGTTTCATATGATCCATGCGTGGGTTACTCGTACCGGAGTGCCTCGATCGGGTCCAAGCGGGCGGCCTTTCGCGCCGGATAAAAGCCAAAGAATACCCCCACCAGCACAGAAAACCCAAAGGCCAGGACGACCGAGTCGACCCTGACAATGGCCGGCCATTCACCCAGGGCGGCAATGGTCATGGACCCCGCGATGCCCAGGGCCGTGCCGATGAGGCCACCGATCAGGGAGAGGGTCACCGCCTCGATCAGAAACTGCGAAAGGATATCAGCGCCCTCGGCGCCCACGGCCATTCGCAGCCCGATTTCCCGGGTTCTTTCTGTAACCGAGACAAGCATGATATTCATGATGCCGATGCCGCCGACCACTAAGGAGACCGAGGCCACTGCGGCCAGCAACAGGGACATGGCGCGGGAGGATTCGGCCCGGGCCTCGAGGACCTGCGAGAGGTTTCGAATATAAAAATCGTCGGGCTCGTTTCCCCGCAGACGGTGGCGCTGCCGCAGAAGAGACCGTACCTGAGCCTCGGCTTCAGATACCCACTCCGATTGCGCCACCTTGACGAAGATGGCCTCAACGGACTTCCCGCCCAGTTCACGGCCCCCAAGGACCCGCTTTCTGGCAGTTGAAAGGGGAACAAAAACCGTGTCGTCCTGATCCCGGCCCATCGGGGTCTCTCCCTTCCCTTTCAGCACGCCGATCACCTCAAACGGCACCCGCCTGATCCGTATGACCTGGCCGATCGGGTTCTGGCCGGGGAACAGGTTCTCAATCACCGTCTCACCCAAGAGGGCCACCTTGGCCGCCCCTTTGACCTCTTCATTGGTGAGCGCTCTCCCTTCTTGGATCTCCCATTCACGCGCCGTTAAGTACTCGGGTGTGATGCCGTAGATGAGGGTGGACCAGTTGAGATTCCCGGACACAACCTGGCCCGTTCCCCGAACCGTAGGGGCCGATACCTGAACGCTCCCTACCTCCCTCTGGATCGCCCAGGCATCGTCTTCTGTAATGCTGGGCCGGGTTCCCCGGCCCAGACGTACGCCGCCGGCCGTGCTTGAACCGGGCAGCACCATAATAAGGTTGGAGCCGAGTCTGCTGATCACCTCGTCCATCCGGGCCTCAGCCCCTGCGCCCACAGAAATCATGATAATCACGGCCCCGACGCCGATGATGATGCCCAATGTGGTCAGGATGCTCCGGAGTATATTTGCACGGAGGGCTCGAAGGGCCGCAAGGAACAGATCGAAATAGGTCACGGAACGGTTCTCTCCTTTCCCGCAGCCGCATCCGTTCTTTTTTCACCCTCTCTATCATGCACAGCGATCTCGTTGGCTGTCATGCGGCCGTCCCTGAACCGGAGGATCCGTCTTGCAAAGCCTGCAATCTCATTTTCATGGGTCACAAGCACGATGGTAATCCCTTTCCTGTTCAGGTCCTGAAACAGCCGCATGAGTTCCAGGCCGGTCTGGGTATCGAGAGCCCCTGTGGGCTCGTCTGCCAGGATAAGGTCCGGGTCGTTCACGAGGGCCCGGGCAATGGCCACGCGCTGCTGCTGCCCTCCTGAAAGCTGTGCAGGCTGGTGGTGAAAGCGGTCTGAAAGCCCTACTGCAGAGAGGACCTGCTCTGTCTTCTCCCTCCGCTCCCGGCGATGGGTTCGTGCATAGATGAGCGGCAGTGCCACGTTTTCCAGGGCCGTGGTCCGCCGGAGCAGATTGAAGTTCTGGAAAACAAAACCGATCTTGCGGTTCCGGACACGGGCCAGTTCCTTCGGGCTGAGGGATGAAATCTCCCTTCCGTCAAGGATGTACCGGCCGGACGACGGCTTGTCAAGACATCCTAACAGGTTCATGAACGTGGACTTGCCCGAACCGGAAGGCCCCATGACAGCCAGGAACTCCCCACGCTCCACCTCCACGGAGACCCCGTTCAGGGCATGGACTACCTGGCCCCCGACGAGATAGTCCTTGACCAGATTTTCTGTCTTGAAAAGGATGGGGGTCATCTTAGAACCCGAACTTCCTCTTTGCGGCGGATGAGGGCGATGGCCGATCCATGCCCACGATCACCTCCCGGCCGGGGCCGAGATCACCGGACAGAATCTCGGTGAAGCTGCCGTCACTGATACCGGTCGTCACCTGGATAGCCACGGCTTGACCCGCCTCTCCCACCACCCAGACGCGTCCCTTCCGGGCCGCATGGATAGCACCTCCCTTTGAGAGGTGTGCAAATTTTCTGCGCTGCTCTTCATTAAGGATGGCCGACAGGGCCATCCGGCTCTTTTCGCGCAGGTTTGCGGCCTGGGTGCGGATCTCGTCCGGGGCAGCCCCCTTTTGGCGCATCTCCTTGATCTTCTCCCTTGTATCGGAGAACAGGGCCCGGACCCGGGCCTGCTGGTTTTCATCCAGGCCAAGGGCTTCAATGATCCGGGATACTCTTTCTCCGGCCTCCCCGGCTCCCCGGGCAGTGGATGCCGTACGGCGGGAATCTCTGGAATCAGGCCCTTGAGGTCCAGTGCTGTCCGGCGGTTTGAAACGGAGGGCAGCGTTGGGGATCTTTCGTACATCCGCGTGCTCCTCCACAATGATGGTCACATTGGCGGTCATCCCGGGAAGGAGACGGAGATCGGGGTTGTCGGCAGAGATCACCACCGTATAGGTGACAACATTCTGGACGGTCAGCGGGGCCTTCCGTATCTGTTCGACCCGGCCTTTGAATTCATGGCCGGGAAAGGCATCTACGGTGAAGGTTGCCATCTGACCGGCCACGGTGCGGCCGATGTCCGCCTCGTCCACACTGGTTTCCACCTGCATTTCTCTCAAGTCCTTGGCGATGGTAAAGAGCGTGGGGGCCTGGAGGCTCGCCGCCACGGTCTGGCCCACATCCACATTCCGTTCAATGACCACCCCGTCCACAGGCGACCGTATGATCGTGCGGGTCAGATCGATCCGGCCTTGATGGAGCGTTGCCTCCCGCTGGGTGACCTGGGCCTGGGCATGGATTACCTGGCCTTGGGCCATCTTGAGGGCCGCTTCCCGTGAACGGACCGTAGACGCCTGGGCCGCCTCCTCGGCCTCGGCTGTATGCAACTGTGCCACGGCCTGGTCATAGTCGGCCCTGACTTTGTCGATGTCGCTTTCCGAAATGATGCTGCTCTTGCGAAGCCTCTGCTTCCGGTCGAGATCGCGCCGCGCCTCCACGACAGCCACCTTGGCCTTTTCGACCTGTGCCGTGAGAGCGGAAAAGGCGGAATGGGCATTTTCAAGCTCTGCACGGGCACGTTCGACGGCCGCCTTCTGGATGGCCACATCTGCACGGGCAACGGCCAGTTCCGCTTCCGCCTGACGCAGACGTGCCTCAAAGCTCTCAGGATCGATTCGGGCGATGACCTGGCCCTCTCGGACCTCGGAATTGAAGTCAACCAGGATCTCCTTGATCTGACCCGAGACCTGGGAACCCACCACCACTGTGATCACCGGGCTGAGCGTGCCAGAGGACGATACCGTGCTGACAATGGACCCCTGTTCCACCTTTGCAAACCGGAATGTGGGGGATTTGCCGCTTCTGTCGGCATATACATAGAGGATGGCGGCAGTCAGAAGGGCCGCCGCGAGGAACGACCACAGGAAAAACTTACGCATCATATCTCCGATAGGGAGGGTCTTCCTTTGCAGGGAGTGTTTATGGCGCAGCTCGCCGAGAC
This sequence comes from uncultured Desulfobacteraceae bacterium, assembly GCA_964483185.1. Classification (GTDB taxonomy): domain Bacteria; phylum Desulfobacterota; class DSM-4660; order Desulfatiglandales; family Desulfatiglandaceae; genus CAZACO01. Next base: position 3,508 of record CAZACO010000142.1, on the reverse strand, counting down.
GGTACCGGGGCGCGGCTGCGCGAACAGGTCCCTAAACCGCCGCTCATTCGTCATCATAAACGGCATCCCGTTTGCGCCGGAGCATCCGTCTTTTCTTCTCAGCCTTGTTCCACTTTTCGGTGTCATTGATGCCCTTTGCCTTCTTTTTCCTGCATTCCGGGCAACGTCTCGGGCTGGCAAAACCTAAGGCGAGAAAACGCGCCTGTTCTGCCGAACTGAAGACAAACGGGTTTCCACACTGGATACATATAAGGGTCTTGTCTCTCATGGTAAATAAACCGTTGACGGGTGTTTGATGTAAAAAAAAGGAGGTGTGAAAGGCCCGAGGCCGTTAAAGGCCGTTTGGCCCGTTTCCGTTCTTTTCTGGTGCATGATGCCCTGAACGGGACTGCATTCCCTTGACCGTGATGATCTGCCTGCCTTCCGCCTCACTCACAATGCCGACGACCTCCACTTCTTGCCGCATGAAGGCCTCCAGGGCCGCCCCGTTTTCGTCCCCCTCAATAAGGTATTCATCCTCGTTGTACGTAGACACGGCCATGGCCGCCACGTTCCCTTTTGGATCCCAATCAATCGGGACGACAATCCCTCTGATGGTGATCAGATTGGGACGCAGTTTTTCTGGTTCGTCCATGCATTCGGCACAATGCCTATCATCAAGATCAGGTATCATGCCGTCAATGGAAAGCAATGGCCGTGCCAGAATCACAACCTATTGGTTTTCCATGATGTTTCAAATCCCACGAATCCTGAACAATCGGAATCGACAGTTCTGATTCCGGCAAAATGCTCAGCATGCACCCGCGCGGGAAAAGAGAAGGGCGCGGTTAATAAGTTGAAGTAACAACAAAATTTTCAACAAAGACATCCATGTTCCGATATTTGGCGCAGATCGGAACGTCTGATTCCGGCCTCAAGGACCCCGCCCCTTTTTTCCGTTTCCTGAAACGTCATGTCCGCCCCGTATTCGACCCAGGCTAAAGATTCTCTAACAACGTCAGAATATGGTCTTTTTCCTTAAGTTCGTCGATCCACTGTTGAGGCAGACCCGCTGATCCCAGGTGCGCACCCAGCACCATCCCGACGATCATCCCCCTCGCCGCGCTGTCACCGCCTGCCATCACCGATTGAATCAGGGCCTCCTTCAGGTTGCTCCCGTAACGAACTATCAGATGCACCACCCCTGGAAAGGCCTCTTCGGTGTGACAACTCTGGCCGAATGCCGATATGGATGTGACACTGTCTCTGTCTTTCGACGCCAGGCCCTGCTGTACCCAACCGGATATGGGCGAAGCGCGAAAGTGTTCCTGTGAGATCTTTCTTATCGCCTCGACCGGTTGTGTCTTCTGCAGAACCAGCCATGCAACCCTGGCAAAGAACGCTGCGCTGTCAACGGTGATAGAACTGCTGTGGGTCATCCTGGTCTGGGCCCTTACACTGTCTACAAGTGTGTCAGGATCGTGCCGGTATGCATAGACCAGGGGGGCGATCCTGGAGGCGCCGGCAAGTTCGTCGGAAGGGGAGCCCGGATCTTCATGTGTGCCTCCTGAAGCATAGTTGGAAAGGGTGAGGGTTGTCGCCTGATCCACATATCCGTTGTAATCCTCAAAAAGGGCGCGCCAGCGAGCCGAGAAGTCAGAGAGGTCAAACCCTTTTTTTGCGGCAAGGGATTCCAGCAACACCAGGGTTTGATCACCGTAATGGGTGAACGCCCCCTTCTCCTTTGTGGGGTGATAGGAATCCGAGCCGGGTTTCAGGAAGGCGTCGATCCTTCCGAACCGCTTTGAAAGCTTCTCGGTATTATACATCCAGTGGGCGCCCAAGGCTAACGCATCCGCCGCAAAGCAAGCCAGCACCATGGCCTTTCCATTTTCTTCCATATAATCCTCGTGATTTCATTTCAA
>CAZACO010000142.1:0-1504 GCA_964483185.1 uncultured Desulfobacteraceae bacterium | reverse complement strand
TATTATCGAGATGCTATCCCGCACAATTCCTGGGCCAGTTGGGGATCTGCAGGACCGCTTTTCATCACTTGACCAGGCAAGGGGTGCTGTAAAATGGTTTCCAACATTTGAGCGGCTTTTATCAACTGGGCGAGGTCCAGGCCGGTTTCGACCCCCATCTCCTCGAACATGAAAACCACATCCTCGGTGGCCAGATTGCCGGCCGCCTGGGGGACGTTCGGACACCCGCCAATGCCTCCCAGAGACGTATCGAACAGTGTGATACCGGCCAAATAGCCGGCATAAAGATTGGCCATGGCTACCCCGCGGTTATTATGAAGATGCAGACAGAAAGTCACATCGGGCATTCTTTTGGTAAAGAAACGGACCCTATCGGAGATCTGAACCGGATTTGCCAGCCCGGTCGTATCGGCCAGGGAGATTCGGTCCGCGCCTCTATCGGCAAAGCTCTGTGCGATATTGAGCACATCCTCTCTGGGCACCTTGCCTTGATACGGACAGCCGAAAGCCACTACTATGGCCCCGGCTACCGGTACCTTTTTGTTCTGGGTCAACTCAAAGATGGCGTCCAGATCTGCCAGAGAGGCGCTAATGCTCCGTCTTACATTGGCCTGGTTATGACTTTCGGAAGCAGACACAAAGACGATCAACCGGTCGGCTCCGGACTCGATGGCACGCTGGGCGCCCTTCAGGTTGGGCACCATGACCTCATGTTTGAGCCGCCCACGTTCCACCAGAGCCATCAGATCAGCGGCATCACGAAGTTGCGGAATCGCCTTGGGGTTTACGAATGAGGTCGTTTCCAGATATTCGATCCCGGCTTGTGAAAGCGCGCGGATCACGTCGAGCTTTTTCTCGGTGGGTACGAAGGCTTCTTCCGACTGCAGCCCATCTCTAAGCGCCACCTCTCTGATTGTCACCTTACGTGCTGCAACCATTTGAACACCTCTTATTTTTACGTGAGCCCTAAGAGGGGTCAGGATAGAGAAGCTGAATGGACGGTCATATGGTGCCTGGACCTTGCACTTCATTTTTTACAGCCATTCCCAATTGTTCGATGGTATACGGCTTTTTAACATAGGTGCCGGCGCCCAGGTCCTGGGCCCTTTTGACACGATCAGATTCAGAGAACCCACTTGCAATGATGGCTTTTTGACCGGGATGGGTATCAATAATCTTCTTATATGTTTCAAGACCATCGATTCCGCCGTCCATAATCATATCCAGAATCAATAGATCGAAAGAATGATTTTCCAGGTATTCAATAGCTTCTTCCCCACTTGAAACAGAACTTACCGAGTAATTCAGTTTCTCTAATATAGATGTACAGAATTTCCTTTGTAGTTCAACATCATCGATAACCAGAATCGATTCGCCGCTTCCGGAATAATCATCAAGATCCAGGCCGGACTCCCCGATGACGACCTCTTTTCTTGTTGAAGGAAAATAAAGGGTGAAGGTCGTCCCTTCTGCTTCCCTGCTTTCAACGTCAATATACCCATGA
>CAZACO010000141.1:0-8263 GCA_964483185.1 uncultured Desulfobacteraceae bacterium | reverse complement strand
AATCATACATCGAACACCAACAACTACACACATTTCAAAACTAATAACAAAAACCAAACACGATCAATGACATCATCCATCAGACGATCGGAAAAATATTTGATTATCTGCGGATTGAGCACCACCTTTTCAAACGCTGGGGGGAGTAACTGCCATCTTTCATCCCATATGCGGCGCAATTTGTGCCGGATCCATCGAGATTGCTCTCAAAAAATCAGGAACCGTGCCGTCACCATGAATGCAGGCTCAGGGGGTCCCTTCTGGAAGGAATATGAGAAGTGAACGCGTTTCATGCTGCCAATTCCTTTCAGAAAAACCATCTGAAAAGGCGCAAAAGACAAGTTCGTTCATCACCCGCTCCAGGGCGGCCCCAAGGACATATATTCCTTTCTGAAGGGACGCCCTGAGCCGGAATTTTTGAGAGTTATTCTTGCGCGGGCCCTACGAACCGCTTCAACTGCTTTTCGTAGTAGGCCCTGTTCTCTTTTGCAACGGCAATCGCCTCCTCAATGGTCCGGATCGCCTCCTCCACACGCCCGCCTGCAAAGTAGGCCTCTGCCAATGTATCCAGAAACCCCGGGGATCTCTCCAATGCCACCGCCCTCCTGGCAAGATCTATGGCCCGGTTCGGGTCCCTCAGTTTCTCATCGGGCGTCGTCGCCAGGAGCCATGCCAAGTTATTCAGGGCCACGGCCCGGTTCGGGTCCAGCCCGATAATTCGCTCATACACATCCATCGTTTCCCGGCCTTTCCCCATTTGCTGATAAATCATGGCCAGATTCAGGTACAACTCGATATTACGGGGGTCCTTCAGGATCTGCTGGTTGAGCGCCTTTCCTATCATCATGGTGGTCAACTGTTGTTTCACGGGACCGAAATTCAAGAAATACCCTAAGGCGCAGATGCAGAGAAGATAGATCAAAAAGGATGTCAAGACAAACCGGTTGTGTTTTTTTACCAGCCCCGGTTCCCTGTATACTCTTAAGAGATAATCGATCCTTTGTTTGATGCTGTAATGGTGCCAGTTAGGGATATTCCTGCTCTTGCCGCTCAGGAAGGCAATCTTTTCCAGAGAACTGATGGTCAGCATCGGGGTTCCCATGGTCACCGCAGAGTAGAGATCGGCCTGGCGTTCAAAGTTGCGCATGAAAAAACCCATGACATACCGGAAATAAACCAGCAGGGAGATCAGCATCGGAAAAGAGATAATCAGGTAGAATAGACTCACGGAACGGGCGTCGTTGTTGGAGATCAGGTCAATAAACTGAGGGTGCAGGAAAGCCAGGTACATGGAGATATCGGCCAACCCGAAAGAAAGGGCCATGAAACCGACAAAAAAGAGGACATAGAAGAGGAGATGGCGGTACTTGGCATGCCCCATTTCATGGGCAAGCACGGCCTTGAGTTCGTCTGAGGAAAGGGTTTCCAGGAGGGAATCGGTGACAAGGATATATCGATAGCGGGGGACAATCCCCATGATGCCCGCTGTCAGCATCCGGCCCTCGAAGATCGGCCAGTTAAGGAGCCCGCGGCATTTAAATCGTTTCTCCTTGAGGAAGCGTTCCAGATGCTCGCCCTTTTCAGATGACGCGATCGGTTTGCATCCCCACCAGTACTGGATAAATTTGGGCAGAATCACCATCAAAAGGGTAATGAAAACGGCGAAAAAGATCATCTGGCCATAGACGCTGTTCATGAATGCGTTAAAACCGGACCATGGGCTCAGGGCAAGGAGATCGTAGACAAAGGAAAGTGCCAGCCATGGAAAGAGGATGGGAAGATTGAATCTGAGGTGAGACCGGATAAAAGATCGCCGTGTAATGGCGACCCGGAAGATGGCCTTGTAAGCAGGGTAGCCGACGTACCAGATCGTGCACAGGTAAAACAAAAAAAAGGCAAGGGCGAGGACCCCCTGCAGTACAGAGAAGCTCGCAAATCCCGGGATCAGATGGAGCCACTGTTTCAGGTTGAAGAAATAGACGGCAAGGGCGAACAGGAATATGGCCAGGACAGAGAGCCTGACATTCAGCCGCTGATAATAGTCTGTCAGGGCCCCATCTCCCCGGTCCCCCTCTCTGATTCGCTGGAGCAGGCGTCGGAAAACCCTTGCGCTGTACATGGCAAAGATCAACCAGCTCAAGAAAAGCGGCATCAGGGTGGAGACAAAAAAATCCTCCGGGGGGACGTCGGAATAGCTGACATTGAATATCAGGAGGACGACAATAAAGTAGATGATGTTGTTAAACATGGTTTGGAACAGTTGACGGGGTCAGAGGTCAGGAGACCATGATGTCAGCTCTGATCCTCCTTGAGGAATTCCACTGTGCCGCCGCCAGGCGGAATAGCGGCGTCGGTCTGCAAGGTGATGTTTACGCCGTATCGAGATTCTAACTGGGCCAGGTCCTTCCGCTTCCTGTTCTGCAGGTAGGTCGCGACGTCTAAAGACAGAGATCCCTTTACGTGGACAATCCCTTTCCGGGAGACGCCCATCCGGATTCGACGCAAAAACGACAGGGCCGCAGTTTCCACGGACGGCACAATGCCCCGTCCCCCACAGTAGTTGCATGTCTGGTAGCTCATCGATTCAATGGACGGCCTCAGCCGCTGTCGTGAGAGCTCGAGAAGCCCGAACTTGGAGATAGGGGACACGCTGATCTTGGCCCGGTCGTCCTTTGTCTTGTCCCGCACCATCTTCTCCACTTCTCTGTTGTGCTTTTTGTCTCTCATATCGATAAAATCAATCACCACAAGCCCGCCCATATCCCTCATGCGGAGCTGCCTGGCGATCTCCTGGGCAGCCTCGACATTGGTATTAAACGCCGTGGTTTCTACGTCCTTCCCGGTCCTCGCGCGTCCCGAGTTCACATCGATGGCGATCAGTGCCTCTGTGGGGTCTATCACAATAGATCCCCCCGATTTCAAGGGCACCCGGCTCTGATAAATAGACTCGATCTGCCTTTCGATTTCGTATTGGGCAAAGATGGGACGCTTCTCCTTGTAAAGCTTGACCCTTCGCTGGTGCCTGGGAGAAACGATCTTCATATAGCGCTTGACTTTGGCGAATGTCTCTTTGTCATCCACAAGCACTTCAGCGATTTCGCTGGTAAAATAATCCCTCAAGGTCCTGAGGCAGACATCCTGCTCCTTGTGTACGAGGGAAAGGGGCGCTGCCTCTTTCACGTTTTGCTTGATATTCTTCCACATCCTTAAGAGGCGGTTGAGATCTCTGGAGAGTTCATTCTTGTTCTGTCCCAGGGCTGCGGTCCTGACGATATATCCAACGCCTTCAGGCAGATTGAAAGCGCTCATTATCGCCTTGAGCCTGAGCCGTTCCTCTTCGTCCTCGATCTTCTTTGAGATCCCCCCTTTGCTGCCGGGCATCAGGACCAGATTTCGGCTGGCCAAGGAGAGATAGGTCGTCAACTGGGCGCCTTTGTGCCCGGGCATCTCTTTTGTCACCTGGACAAGGAGTTCCTGTCCCTTTTTCAAGGTCTTTTCAATGCGAGGGAAAGCCCGCTCCTTTGAGGGCTCATGCCCTGTCGCATAGTACTCGGGATGGATATCGCTGGCAGAAAGAAAGCCGTTCTTATCGCCTCCAAAGTCCACAAAGCATGCCTGGAGGCTGGGCTCTATTCGCTCCACAACCCCTTTGTATATATTTCCGGTCTTCTGCTCTGCAGTGGCGGTCTCAATGTAGTATCCATCCAACAACCCATCCTTGATCACCGCGATCCTGTATTCTTCCGCCTCAACGGCATTGATCAACATTTTTTTTGTTGCCATTTTTAAAGCTGTTCTCCTAAAAGATAATGAGGTATCGGTTAGTTGTTATTCGTTAACAGGTGTTTCAAACAACGGTCAGAACCGGCCATTTACCAACATGTTTTCTCTATCGACGAATAACAGACAGCGAATAACTTCAACGGATATTCCAGCTTGAAGATGCGTACCGCCCACCAGAAAACTTAAATCTCGACATTCCTAAACGTTAGCCTCTTTAAGCGTAACTTATCAAAAAGTCAGGGGCTTGCCGTCTCCAACCATGGAGGATCAGGGGGTTCCTTCAGAAAGGAATATGAAAGGTGAAGGCGTTTCCTACTGCCATTTCCTTTCAGAAAATACCACCTGAAAAGGCGCAAAAGGCACGCTGGTTCATCACATGCTCTGGATCGGCTCCAACGAGAATGGGCCATTTAAGGACCCATGCGCCGTCAATAAAGCTCCAAGGAAGTATATTCCTTTCTGAAGGAATTCCCTGAGCCGGACTTTTTGAGAACATACCTTTAATCACTTTAGGCGCTTCTTGCTTTCCTCCCGTGCCGTTTGAAGTGCTGATTTGCCTGGTACATAAAGGTCCGGATAGCTGCCTCCCTCCCCGGCTGAAAGCTCGAATCGTAAGGGGTATCCAGGTAAGGTATGCCCAGTTCATTCATGAGGGGTCTTACAATCGCCGATGTAATGGTGCTCGGCATGCAGGTGAAGGGATAGACATTCACGACGCCGTTATAGCCGTCCCTCGCATATGCCACAATCCCCGAGATGCTCAAGCAGGCCTCTGTGCCCACATCAAAGCTGAACAGGTCTTTTTCCATCAAGATCTCTTCAAGATGCCCGATCCCATGATCTTCCGGCAAATCGACGAGGGAACGGACGCGTCGGTAGGTGTTCTGCTGCCGGAACTTCTGATAATAGAAATCTCCCCCGAAACTGACCATATCTTTCAGATAGGACTTGAGCGGTCCGAAACGAAACTGCCTCAGACAGAGGCGAAACTTCGCCTTGGTCTCCCTCAAACGGTCATAGCTCGTGTAATTGGCCCATTCAGCGATAGAGGCGTTCACCACTTCAGCCCCGTATCGCTCCAGCACACGGATCACGTCCTGGTTTGCATGGATATGGGTCCTCAGATAGATCTCACCCACAATCCCTATGAGCGGCCTGGGGGGCGATTCAGGATCGATGATCCCCTTCCCTTCTTCTATAACCGCTTCCAACTCCTTAAGGATGTTGTCAAAGTCCTTGTCCGGTCCGAACCGCTCAAAGGTATCCTCCATAAGATGCATCGATTTTTCGATAAAATCGTCGCTCAACCCAGGTCCCTTTTCATAGGGTCTGATCCGCCAGAGCAACCGGTCGAGGATATCCCCGACGACCAGGGAAAAATAGGAGGTCTTCCTGAGGTCCCTGACCCGGCTGTCGTCGATGATCCCGGATAAGGAGTATCCGTCGCTCGTTGAAAGGGATCCGATTTTCAGTCTCTCCAGTTCCGGAAAAGAATCAAGGACAATCCGCTGGTACTTGTTGTACATCCCGAAACGGCAGGGGCCGTCTGCTTCGGGCATAAAATAGATGTATTCCTCCGGATTGAACGCATCTCCCAACCGTTCTCTTTCTTCCTTCATGCAATAAAGGATGTCTCCGGTGGTGATCTGGCAGGGATAACACTCCTTGCCCGAGGTATATTCATTGCCCAGATCAAGCCCCTTGTAGGTTTCCATCACCTTTGCATGAATGCCATACCCCCTGAATACCGCGGCCAGGAGGTGCGACCCGATCCGGTTCATCTCGGGGATCAGACAGGTCTTGTCACTGAGGTTGAATCGTCCGACCTTCTCGGTCAATGACTGAAAATCGATGATCTTTGCTGATTCCATCTCTTACGCTCTCGGAGTGTTGGCGTTGTTTGTCGCACCCGGCATCTAACATCTAGCGAGGCTTCGCCTCAAACCGATGAGGCCTCGCGATCCTGGATTCTGGATGCTCGATGCTGGATAAAAACTTGGCTGCATTGATTCAGAGTATCATCCGTTAAATGTCTTTCCATGTGGCCTAACAAAGCGAAAAAGAATTCCTTATCCTATCCAGTATCCAGAGACCAGCATCCAGTATCGGCTCATTAAAGGCCCAACGACCCCACCATGTAGAAACTTGACATCCATTTTAAGATCTTAGCCTCCGTAGACATCTAGTTCGCCACCCGCAGGTCGGCTTCCTGGGCTGTCCGCAGCTTCTGCATGCTGTTTTCTATCACATTCTTGTAGGCCTCGAGCCGGGTCATGGCCCCTGCCACGGCGCTGTGCTCGTCCAATTCCAGGATCAGATACGGCTTGTCACCCATGATGTGCCTGTAAAAATGTTCCAGGAAAGAGTCGGCCCCACACCCGAAATTCGTCAAATGGAGGCCGAAATAGGCCGGATGACGCTCCACCCGTTTTGCCGTCCTCAAGATCTGGGCGCCCAACCCCCAATACATGGAGGGAAAGTCAGAGAGGTCCACAGAAGAGACGTCGATGAAATCCATCGGCAGGGCCGATACGCCGATCTTTGCCAGGTTTTTCCCCAACCTCAGATTCAATCTTTCATCGTAGAGATTGTACGGCCTCCCTGTCACCACCACCATCGGCGTTTCTGGGTCATGATCGTCGAGGATCTCGGCCCCCTTTTTGTGAAGTGCCCGTCTGAACTGGCCCTCCCTTTCGAGGGCGTAGGCGAGGGCCTTTCGGATATCTCCCCTGCTGACCCCGAGTTTCGATTTCAACTGATCCGCGATCTCCATGGTGAGGCTGTCGAGATCATACTTGAGATGAATTACCGGATTCAAGATGGTCAGGGGATCCAGACCCAGGGCCATCCGGACCATGTAGGAATTGGCCTGGACCATGGGGCAAAAGGAGCCCTTTTCCCCGGGCACCGGCGTGGACATATCGATCATGGTCGGGATAAAGAGGTAGGCCGTCTTCCCGATCAGTTCCTTGACGTGGCCGTGTGAGACCTTTACCGGGTAGCACGTCTCTGCCACCATGGTCTCGATCCCGCTCTTGGATATGTGGGTGTTGGTAGGAGGGGTCAGGATAAGCCGGTATCCGAGCCTGTCAAAAAAATGGGCCCACAGGACCGCATTCTGGTGTCCATAGAGGGCCCGCTGCATCCCGACGGTGGGGCGGCCGTCCGCCTCCATCACGGGCTCTTCCTTCAATTCATGATAGACCCCGGCCATGTAGGTCTGCCATATCTCCTGCCTCAGGGCAAAAAAGTCCTCTTTCGCGCCCCCCCTGGCCCGTGTCAATTCATACCGGCCGCACTCCCCTCCCCACACGCTGCGACGACCGTCAAAATCGTAGATCTTAAGCTTGCACTGATTATGGCAAAGGGGATCTGCACGGCATATCTTTTCCCTGAACTCCATACGGTCGTTGATGGCGCTGTCGAGACCCCTGAAGGTGGTCTCGGTGCTGTTTTCAAGGCGCATCTTTTCCTGGACGCTGATGGCGGCCCCATAGGCCCCTAAGACCTCCCTGTGTTTGGGGACTAAGACAGGGCGACCCAGGACGTCTTCAAAGGCGGCCACCACCCCCTTATTCAACGACGGCCCCCCCAAAAACATGACCCTTCGCCCGATCTTCCGCTTTTCAACCACGCGATTCAGATAATTGTAGACAATGGCATAGCACAGTCCGGCGATGAGATCGTTTCTCGGCACGCCTTTCTGGTGATAGGACACCAGATCCGATTCCATGAATACGGTGCACCGTTCAGCCAACTTGACAGGCGCCTCGGATGACAGGGCAATCTCCTGAAATTCTCCGACAATATTGATCCCGTATTTATTGGCCAATTCGTGGAGGAAACTTCCCGTGCCGGCCGCACAGACCTTGTTCATATCAAAGTCAAGGGGATAGGTGTTTGCAATATAGACATATTTTGAATCCTGCCCCCCGATCTCGAAGATGGTGTCCACCTCCCGGTCGATCTCCACAGCGCCCCTCGCATGGGCGGTAATTTCGTCGATGATGAGATCCACATTCAGAAAATCGCCCACAACATTCCTGCCCGATCCGGTGGTGGCGGTCCCCACGATCTCAATCTTTCGCCCCACCTGGTCGCGCAGATAGGTCAAAAGGCCCTGTGTCACCTCTATCGGTTTCCCCTGTGTGGGCACATAATTCTTATGGATAATCTCACCGCCCTCATTGATCAGGGCGTATTTGGTGGTGGTAGAGCCGATATCGACGCCCAAATAGGTCCGGGTATTTTTTGACAGAGGCCTTTTCGGGATCTCATTGGTTTCCGGGAAAAGGGTCTCTTTGAGCAGTAATCTCGGAGCAATCGGAACGGATACCTTTCGCTCAGACTTGAGCCCTTCCAGAACGTTCAGGGCCACTCGGCCATCCCAGGCTGTGTCATGACCGCCCTGGTGCGACTCCAGTGCCTCTAAGGCAACGCCAAGGGCCCCGATGGAGGTGTTGTGAGGCGGCACGATCAA
>CAZACO010000140.1:0-8268 GCA_964483185.1 uncultured Desulfobacteraceae bacterium | reverse complement strand
CCGTTGAATCGATTATCAAGAGAAAGGCACATCCTCCCAGTTCCATCGATCTGAATCATATTCAAAAGGTCACAGCCAAGTATTTTAATATCTCGCTGAGCGACCTTCTGTCGAGTAAAAGGGGGAGAGATTTCTCATACCCGAGGCAGGTGGCGATCTATCTCACTAAACAGCTAACCTCTCTATCTTTGAAGGAGATAGGACATGGATTCGGAAATAAGCATCATTCTACCGTTATTTATGCGGAAAACCGTATTAGAAAGGCCAAATCTCGGAACAAGGGGGTCTTAAGTGATATTAATAAGATACGAAAACTCCTATTTTAGTTAGTGTCCATCTATTTGTGGATGGCCAGTTAAGGATACAGTGAAGGTGCGGTTCCGTTGAATTTAAATAGAGGTATTTTCAAGATTGTTCAAATCCTTTTTTAGAATGTGTTAAAAAATGCTTCATTACAGGAAATGAGGCGGATACTGTTTGTAAATTTTATATTTTTTTTAAAACAGATAAAGAAATTTTTATTTAATTTCAGATAAATAGCCAGGTAGTTGACAAACAGACATCCCTTATTAAGGTTATGTTTTTCTTATATATAAGATAATACAACACTAAAGTGCCGGAGGAAAAAATGGAAATAAAGATCGCCAGAAATGAACTCTTAAAATCAGTTTCGAGAGTGCAGAGCATTATTGAAAGAAAAAGCAGTATGCCTGTCCTCTCCACCATACTTTTTGATGCTTCCGGATCAAATGTTCGTCTTTCAGCTACCGATCTTGAACTCGGTTTTCAGGAAACCGTCTCTGCCGATGTTATCCAGGAGGGAAGTATTACGATTTCGGGAAGAAAGCTGTTCGAAATTTTAAAAGAGAGCAACTCCGAAACATTTCTTATAAAGAGGAAAGAGAATAACTGGGTCTTTATTTCAGATGAAATTGCCCGTTTTGATCTTGCGTGTATAGCGCCTGACGAATTTCCGGCCTTTATTGAACCGGAAGGTGTGGCCATGGTTCAGATTGATGCGGATACGTTGACAGATATGATCAATAAGACCATATATGCCGTCACCATAGAAGAAGCGGGATTTAAATTGTCCGGTGTTTTTACTGAGAGGGTTTCATATGGTGGCGAGAATTTTTTGAGGATGGTGGCTACAGATGGTCACAGGCTCTCGATGATCGATAAGGCGATTCCCAATATTGAGAACTTGGATTTAGAGCGAGGGGTGATGATTCCGAAAAAGGGAATGTCCGAACTGAACAGGCTGGCATCTGAAGGGGGGATCGTTGAGATCGGATTTAAACAGAAAGATTGTGTTGCCAAGAAAGAAAATGCATTATTGGTCATGCGTCTGCTTGAGGCGAAGTTTCCGGATTATCAGGCTGTCATACCCAAGGAAGTCCGTTTTTCAATCACGTTAAAAAGGTCTTCCCTGTTGGAAGCTATGCGAAAGATGCTTATTTTGAGTAATGAGCGGTATCGGGCCGTGAAGATTACGCTCGACAGCGACGGGTTAGACTTAGTCTCAACCAACCCTGATCTGGGTGAGGCCCAGGAAAAAATAGAAATAAAATACACGGGTGAAAAAATCGAGGCAGGGTTTAACCCGAAATATTTCATTGATATCATCCAGCCTATGGAGAGTGAGGTGATCCGTATGGAGTTTACGGACAATTCCAAGCCATGTGTCATAAGAGGGGATGAAGACAAGGGATTTATCGGGTTGATTATGCCGATGAGGGTTTAAGGTAATGGAAAATGAAATATCTTACGAAGCTTCAGATATTAAGGTCTTAGAGGGTTTATCAGCCGTTCGGAAACGGCCGTCTATGTACATTGGAAATACGGCTTTCGAGGGGCTTCATCATTTGGTTTACGAGGTGGTTGACAACAGCATTGATGAGGCGATGGCCGGCTACTGTGATCAGATCGGTATCAAGCTTCTGAGCGACAATAGTGTTGTTATTCGTGACAATGGTCGAGGAATTCCGGTCGGCATGCATACGACCGCGAATATGCCCGCACTTGAGGTCGTTATGACGAAGCTCCATGCAGGCGGGAAGTTCGATAACAAGTCATACAAGGTGTCGGGGGGTCTTCACGGGGTTGGCGTGTCGGTGGTGAATGCGCTTTCGGAATATCTGGAGGTAGAGGTTTACCGGAACCGGAAGATCTATTTTCAGCGATACGAAAGGGGAGAAACAAAGAGTGAACTTGAGATAAGAGGGGAAACGGAAGGAACGGGCACCCGGATTCATTTTTTACCGGATTCAACGATATTTGAGACGTTGACCTTTGATTTTGAGACATTGTCAAAACGGATGCGAGAGCTTTCTTTTCTCACAAAGGGGCTCCGGATTAAGATAGTGGATGAAAGGAGCGGAAAGAAAAGGGACTTTCTTTACCAGGGAGGGATAAAGTCCTTTGTGGAATACCTCAACAAGAATAAAGAAGTCCTTCATAAAAACCCGATTCACATTTCCGGGGAGAAAAACGGCGTATTGATAGAGGCGGCGTTTCAATATAACAGTTCTTATAAAGAGAACTTGTTTACGTTTGCGAATAATATCAACACCAGAGAAGGGGGCACCCACTTGGTCGGTTTTAAATCGGCCCTTACAAGGAGTATTAACCAGTATCTTCAAAATTCTCCGCAGGCAAAAAACGTCAAGGAAAAACTGACAGGGGACGATGTCAGAGAAGGGCTCACGGCCGTTATCAGTGTCAAACTGCCGGATCCCCAGTTCGAGGGCCAAACCAAAACGAAGCTGGGAAACAGCGAAGTCAAGGGTCTGGTTGAAAATCTTGTGAATGAGGGGTTGAGCACGTTTCTTGAAGAAAATCCACCTGTTATTAAGGCGATTCTGGCAAAGGTGATTGATGCGGCCAGGGCGAGGGAGGCCGCAAGAAAGGCTAAAGAGTTAGCGAGGCGCAAAGGTGTTCTTTCAGATCATTCTCTGCCTGGGAAGTTGGCCGATTGTCAGGAAAGGGATCCGGCAAGAAGTGAGATCTTTATCGTGGAGGGCGATTCGGCAGGAGGTTCCGCAAAACAGGGTAGAGACCGGCGCAATCAGGCCATTTTACCGCTTAAGGGGAAGATACTGAATGTCGAGAAGGCCAGGTTCGATAAAATGATATCGAGTGAAGAGATCCGGACGATGATTGCGGCCTTGGGGACAGGAATTGGAGAAAAGGATTATAATATCGATGTCATCAGATATCATAAGGTGATCATCATGACCGACGCAGACGTGGATGGTGCGCACATCCGAACACTCCTATTGACGTTCTTTTTCAGGCAGATGCCCGATCTTATTGAAAAAGGATATCTTTATGTGGCGCAGCCACCGCTTTACCGGGTGGCGGATAAAAAGAAGGAGTTATTCATAAAGGATGAAAGCGGGTTTAGTGATTTTATCCTGAAACGGATTTCCGAGAACGAAGTTGTTGTTTTCGATAATGGAAGGGAGGTTTCCGGGAACCGGCTTATCAGCCTGCTCAACCGGCTGGTCAGGTTTTTTGAAAAACTGGATAGACTCTCAAGAAGGGGTTTTAGCCCCAAGTTTATCAAGACGTTAGTGCTTAATGGCATAAGAAATAAGAACCAGTTTAAAGACAGGGTCTTTATGGAAAACCTCTTTGCCAAGCTTGGACAAAGCGGTTTTCAAGTTAGTAATATTAAACTCGGAGAAGAGGACGGCTATTATGAGTTCTCCGTAACGGAGACGAAAAACGGCGGACAGAGATTTGATATTGATTGGGAATTTCTATCGTCTCCTGAGCTGCGACAGCTGATGAGGTTAAGTGAGGACTTCTGTGAACTGAAAAAGGGGAGTTACAGGTCCGGAGAAGACGGGCAAAAAGAGAAAATCGAAGATCCACAGCAACTCCTTAATGAACTCATGGAAAAGGCCAAGAAAGGACTCACCATCCAGCGGTATAAGGGTCTCGGGGAGATGAATCCGGATCAGTTGTGGAAGACAACCATGGACCCGGAAAAGAGGACCCTCGTTAAAGTGAGGGTAGAGGATGCGGTTGAGGCCGATAATATCTTTACGATTCTGATGGGTGACAAGGTTGAGCCGAGACGGGAATTTATTCAAAACAATGCATTAGAGGTTACGGAACTGGACATTTAGCGCAGAGCGCATGGCATATGGGGCAGAGCGAAAAACAATACGCTTTGCTCTATGCGGTCTGCGCTTGGCGAAAGAGGATTGGAGAACCGAAGAATAATGATGCCGGATTTAAAACATGATTCTGTCAACATCGAAGATGAGATGAAAAAATCTTATCTTGAATATTCCATGAGTGTCATTGTGGGAAGGGCGCTTCCCGACATCAGGGATGGTCTTAAGCCGGTTCACCGGCGGGTCCTTTACGCAATGCACGACCTGAAAAATTTTTATAACAGGCCATTTAAGAAATCCGCGAGGGTCGTCGGCGATGTTATCGGTAAGTATCACCCGCACGGAGATACGGCGGTCTACGATACCATTGTCAGGATGGCCCAGGATTTTTCTCTCAGATATCCCCTCGTGGACGGACAGGGAAATTTTGGTTCTGTTGATGGCGATCCGCCGGCAGCCATGCGATACACTGAAGTGAGGATGGCCCGGCCGACCCAGGATTTTCTTTCAGATATCGAAAAAGAGACCGTTGATTTCGTGCCGACCTATGACGGATCGCTTCTGGAGCCTGTGGTTCTTCCGACGCGGATACCGAATCTATTGGTCAACGGATCCGCAGGGATCGCCGTTGGCATGGCCACCAATATCCCGCCGCATAACCTGTCTGAAATCTGTGATGCGATTGAACGGGTCATAGACACTCCTCAACTCGAATTAAAGGAACTCATGAAGAGTGTTCCGGGACCTGACTTCCCGACGGCCGGATTCATTTTTGGAAAAAAAGGGATTTCAGAGGCATACAGAACAGGACGGGGCATCATCAAGATGAGGGCGAGGGCCTTTGTTGAGAAATTCGGGCACAACCGGGAGCGGATTATTATTTCTGAAATACCATATCAGGTAAACAAAGGTAAGTTGTTAGAAAAGATCGCTGAACAGGTCAGGGAGAAAAAGATCGAAGGCGTCTCGGAGATCAGGGATGAATCCGATCGGGACGGGATGAGGATCGTCATAGAGGTGAAGCGGGATGGTATGGCCCTGGTCATTTTGAACCGGTTGTACAAATTCACTCAATTAGAGACCTCTTTTGGGATCATACTTCTGGCCATCGTCAATGGGCGGCCCCAGGTCCTCTCCCTTAAAGCGATGATTCAGCATTTTATCAGTTATCGCCGGGAAATTGTCGTTCGAAGAACCATTCACGACCTAAAAAAGGCAGAGGCGCGCGCCCATATTCTTGAAGGGCTCAAGAAGGCCTTGGAGTTCTTGGATGATGTGATCGAGTTGATCAGGTCGTCTTCGGATGGGAAGGAGGCAAAGGAGCGTCTTATCTCGGAGTTTGGGTTTTCCGAAATTCAGGCACAGGCGATTCTGGATATGAGATTGCAGCGATTAACCGGGCTGGAGAGAGAAAAGATCAACGCGGAATACCAGGATTTGATCAAGGATATTGAGCGGTTCAAGACGATCTTGGAGAGTCCGGCCATGGTCATGCAAATTATCAAGGATGAGGTGAAAGAGATTCAGAAAGGTTATGGAGACGAGCGCAGGACGGAAATCCTTGAGGATGTGGATGACATTGACATGGAGGACCTGATCGCTGAGGAAGACATGGTCGTCACCATCAGCCATAGCGGTTACATTAAGAGAAATCCGATCAGCCTTTACAGGGCTCAACGCCGGGGGGGGAAGGGGATGACCGGGGTCAAACCAAAGGCCGAAGACTTCGTGGAACACCTGTTCGTCGCCTCTTCACACGACTATTTCCTCTTTTTTAGTAATATGGGCCGGGTCTACTGGAAAAAGGTCCATCAGATTCCAGAGGCTGGCCGGATGTCCAAAGGGAAGGCCATCGTGAACCTTTTAGATCTGAAGAAAGGTGAGAGGGTCGCGACCATTCTACCGGTAAGAGACTATGAAGAAGGGAAATACGTGGTTATGGCCACGAAAGAGGGGCTGGTTAAGAAAACAGCGTTGACGGCCTACAGTCATCCCAGGTCCATCGGGACGATCGGCGTCAAGATCAAGGAAGGAGATGAACTGATCGCGGTGCGTGTATCCAGCGGGGACCAGGATATCTTTCTCACGACAAGGGAAGGGAAATCGATCCGTTTCAGGGAGTCAGAGCTGAGAGGCATGGGAAGGGTAGCCGCTGGGAACATCGGGATCAGAATGGCGCCTGGTAACGGTGTTGTTGGTATGGAAGCTATCGGTGAGGGGGCCACGATTTTGACCGTGACGGAAAATGGGTACGGCAAGCGCACAAGGACAGACGAGTATCCCCGCCAGGCCAGGGGAGGGAAGGGCGTGCTCACCATCAAAACCAGTGAAAGAAATGGCCGTGTCGTGTATTCGTATCAGGTAAACGATCAGGATCAGTTGATGATTATTACCGGGCATGGAAAAATTATACGATTGAGGGTCGCTGATATTTCGGTCATAGGAAGGAATACTCAGGGAGTCAAATTGATCGACTTAGGCGAGGGAGAGATCGTCGTAGGGGTCGCCAAGTTGATGGAAGAAGAGTAAGCGTGAGTAAGAAGGAAACTCCATTGAGAAGGTCTGACATATCGAGAATTGCGGTAATCGGCGCCGGAAGCTGGGGAACCGCGCTGGCCAATCTCTTGGCGGAAAAGGGCGTTCAAGTCGATCTCTGGGTCAGGGAGGAGGAGGTGTTCAGGCAGATAAGGGATGAAAGGACCAACCAGCTCTTCCTGCCCGGTTTTCAATTGAGTTCCCTGTTAAGGCCGGTCATCTCCTTCGAAGAAGCACTTGCCGGAAAACAACTGGCGCTTCTGGCGGTGCCGTCGCACGTGTTCAGAGAGGTCCTGGTCTCTATCAGACCCTTTTTACGGCCGGAAATATCGGTTATGATTGCGACCAAAGGGATCGAGAACGATACCCACATGATCATGTCGCAGGTGGCCGAGGCCGTTTTGGATGAAGAATATATGACAGGATTCGCCTGTCTGGCCGGGCCCAGCTTTGCCAAAGAGGTGGCGAGCGAATACCCGACAGCCGTGACCATAGCATGCCGTGATCTCGGGCACGCAAAGAGACTGCAGCAGCTCTTTTACACGGATTTTTTCAGAGTGTACGTGGGCGAGGATCTGACAGGGACACAGCTTGGCGGGGCACTGAAGAACGTCATTGCCATCGCGGCCGGGGCCTCGGACGGTCTTAAATTCGGAGAAAACGCTCGGGCGGCCCTCATCACGAGGGGTCTGGCCGAGATTACGCGGCTGGGGGTTGCCATGGGGTCAAATCCGCATACGTTTGCGGGTCTGGCCGGATTGGGAGACCTTGTTTTGACCTGTACGGGTGATTTAAGCAGGAACCGGACGGTGGGTCTCAAGGTGGGGATGGGGTTGAAGCTGGAAGAGATAACCCGATCCATGAGGATGGTGGCAGAAGGTGTCAAGACAGCCAGGTCAGCCTACGAGTTGGCCGAAAAAATGGGCGTGGGGATGCCGATTACCAGAGAGGTCTACAGGATTCTGTATGAGGGAAAAGACCCCAAGGACGCGGTCAGAGAACTGATGTTGAGAGATCTCAGGGCAGAAAAGGAGTATTAGGGGAGGTTCGCAAGGAAGGAGCAGGAGATGGCAACAATCCAGCCCAAGGGTGAAAAGGTCCGGCAGGCAGTCAAGTGGATTTCCGAAAGCCGGTTAGAAGATGAAACCCAGCCGATGGCTCAGCTCATTCAGGAGGCCGCCGGCCGATTCAATTTATCTCCAAAGGATGAGGAGTTCTTGAGGTCCTTTTATAAGAAAGCGTCTGTTTAAGCCGTCAAACGCGGGGCCGGAGGGCTTGGCCCCTCTCCAACGAAGAGGTTAGATATCGAAGACCTCTTCCCTGTCGAGGCGCCTCCGGATGGCTTTCACTGCGCGGAAGTACAGACAGAAAACAGTGACGAAAAGGATGGTCCCGGCCAAGATGGGGACCCAGAAACCGAAGCGACCGATATGGGTGAAACCTACCCAGACGGATACGAGGGAGATAAGGCCGATGTAGGCGGTGATGAGGCCGCTGGCGATGATAAAACACCAGACGCAAATCGCCTTGAGCGGCAAGGGTTCTTCCTGGATCATTTTTTCATATCATCAAGACGTTTAGAGAGGAAATCGACCTGGTGTTTGAG
>CAZACO010000139.1:0-8278 GCA_964483185.1 uncultured Desulfobacteraceae bacterium | reverse complement strand
GACGACCGCGGCCGCTGCTTCGGGTGTCAAGGCATCCATGGCCGTACAGGGTCGCGGTGACGTGACCGTGCTGGGTTGGGCCGGTGACGGCGGTACGTTCGATATCGGCATTCAGGCCCTGAGCGGTGCGGCAGAACGAAATGCGGATATCCTGTATGTGTGTTACGACAACGAGGCATACATGAACACGGGCATCCAGCGATCGTCAGCGACACCGGCCGGGTGCTGGACCACGACCACGCCCATGTCCGCCCTGAAAAAAGAACCCAAAAAAGACATGATGACTATCCTGGCCGCTCACCGAGTTCCCTATGCGGCCACTGCCTCCGTGGGGTTTCCGGATGACCTGATGAAAAAGGTACAAAAGGCGAAAGAGATCCGGGGCACGCGGTTTATCCATATTTTCGCTTCCTGCCCCACAGGATGGCGGCATGAAACCCAGTTGAGCATAGAGGTGGCGAGAAAGGCGGTGGCGTGCAGGGTCTTTCCCCTGTATGAGGTTCTTGACGGGGATGAGTGGCAGATCAACCACATGTCCCAAAAGACCCCCGTCGATGACTACCTGGACATGCAGGGCCGTTTCAGGGGTCTGGACCGGGAAAAGCGGCTTCGGTTCCAGGCGCGGGTGGATGAAGAATGGAACCGACTCTTGAAAAGGAGTCGTCCCGCCGTTCTGTCCCAATGATGCGTGCCCGCTTACTGTTCCGGGTCTTGTACGGTCCGAGAGCCAACACCATCCCCCGGAGACAGAATTGAATCTGACTTACTAATGCAGCAGACACATTCACCTTGACACGCCAACCCGCCCTTCAGTATAGTTCTTCTCTGAAAAAACGAGTTTATCGCCTTACCTCACCAACGGGCGTCATCACCCTGCGGCCGGGTTCACACGTTGTGACCGTTCACAGAATCTATGGTTTAAAGGTTCAGGGTTGGCTTTGAACTGCCATTCATGTTGCAGCCCAGTGTTTCCCCCTGTAAGAAAGGTTCGGGGGGTTGTTTCCCATTCCTCGTTCGGTAGAGCCGATGGAATCCACCCGAAGTCGCTGGCCAGGACACGCATCAAGACCGCTTATGACATCAGGCCCTGTTACAGGGGCATATCAACAGATGAAAGGATAGCACGGTGTGAAAAAGGGGAGCCGGAACCTCATCGTCCTAATAGTCCTCATCGGTGCGGCCGCAGGCCTTGGGTGGATGATTTTCGATCGCCTTCAGGCGGTCTCGGGCCCTGCCGGACCCCGTGAAGGCCCCGGATCGATGCCGGTCGAGGTCGCCCGGATTGTAAAGGGGCCCATGGAATGGCGCCGAACCTTCAGCGGGACCCTGGAATCCCCTTCCAAGCTGGTGGTTGCGCCCAAAATCAGTGGCCGGATCGTAAAGCTGACGGTTGATCTGGGCGATCCCGTGACGCGCGGGCAGATCGTGGCATGGCTCGATAACGATGAGTACGTCCAGGCCGTCAACCTGGCCAAGGCCGAGCTGGAAGTGGCCAAGGCCAACCTGGTGGAGGCGAAAAGCGCCCTGGAAATCACAGCCCGCAGACTCAAGCGGATGGAACAGCTTCGCCGGCGCAACGTGACCTCGGAGTCCGAGTTTGATGCCGCAAAGGCCGACCACCTGGGGAAGCTGGCGCAAGTAGAAGTTTCCAAGGCCCAATTGAGTAAGGCTGAGGCGTCCCTGGAAACGGCACGGATCAGGCTCGGCTATACCCGGGTGGCCGCGAACTGGGCCAGTGGCGGCACGCATCGGGTGGTGGGAGACCGCTACGAGGATGAGGGGGAAACGGTATCGGCCAACGATCCGCTAATCTCCGTTGTCCAGTTGGATCCCATCCTGGCCGTGATATTTGTCACTGAAAAGGACTACGTTCATCTCAAACCCGGCAGGCCCGCGTACCTGACGACGGATGCCTATCCCGGAGAACGGTTTGAGGCCCGAATACACCGCATCTCTCCCGTGTTTCGCCAATCCACGCGGCAGGCAAAGGTGGAGCTGACAGTAAAAAACCCGGAACACCGGCTCAAGCCCGGGATGTTCATCCGGGCCACCGTGGTGCTCGATCGCGTGAAAAACGCCACCATTGTCCCGGAGCAGGCCCTTACCAAACGGAACGACCGGGACGGCATCTTTGTGGTGACCCCGGATGGCCGGTCCGTGGCCTGGCGCGAGGTGTCCGTGGGCATCCGTGAAGGGGGCCGGTTGCAGGTGGACGGAGAGGGTCTGTCCGGCCGTGTGGTGACCCTGGGTCAGCAACTGGTGGATGATGGCTCAAAGATCACCATTCCCAATGACGGGGACAACACCGCATCCACTGGCAGCGAGGCCTCCGGGAAATGAATCTGCCGGGATTCAGCGTTCGAAGACCCATCTTCATCACCATGACGACCCTCATCGTGGTGATCATCGGGGCGTTTTCCCTGAGCCGATTGCGCATTGATCTCCTGCCCAACATTGAACTCCCCACCCTCACCGTCCGCACGGAATACGAAGGCGCCAGCCCGGAGGTCATGGAACGGCTGATCACCCAGATCGTGGAGGAGGTCATCGGCACGGTGCCGGGCGTGGAAGAGATGACATCCCAGTCTTCCGAGGGAAACAGCAGCGTCCAGGTCAGGTTCGTCTGGGGTACGGACATCGACATAGGGGCGATGGATGTCCAGAGCAAGCTCGAAGACGAGATCAACGAGTTGCCCGACGACGTGGTTCGGCCGCGGATCCGCAAGTTTGACATCGCCAGCTTTCCGGTGGTCCTGCTGGGCATCTCCAGCACCCTCGATCCCGTGGAACTCACCCAGTTGATCGAAGACCAGATCCGGTATCGTTTCGCCCGGATTCCGGGCGTGGCACAGGTGGACGTATGGGGCGGCTACGAACGGGAGGTCCGTATTGAACTGGATCCCGACCGGGTCCGTGCCCTGGGCCTTCCGATGGACCGGATCCTTCAGGCCATCCGGGATGCCAACCTGGACCTCCCCGCGGGCAAGATCGAGGAAGGCCGGTACGAAGTCACCCTTCGGGCGCCGGCCGAATTCACCGATCTCGATCAGATCCGGAACACGGTCATCGCATCGCGCGACGGCGCCTCGGTGACCCTTGGCCAGATCGCCGGGGTCAAAGACACCTACCAGAAACTGACACGCATCATCCGTGTCAACGGCAAGCGCGGCGTGAGGGTGGCCATTCGAAAAGAGGCCAATGCCAACACCGTTGAGGTATCCAGGCGCGTGCTTAAGGAGATCGATGCGGTCAACAAGGCCTTTCCCCAGATCCATGTGGTGCCCGTGATCAACCAGGGCAATTTCATCGAGCGGTCTATTGCCAATGTGGCCCGCTCCGTGCTCTACGGGGGCGGTCTCGCCGTGATGGTGCTCCTCCTCTTCCTCAGGAACATTCGGAGCACCCTCGTGATCTTTCTGGCCATCCCCATATCCATGATCGCCACATTTTCATTGATCTATCTGGGCGGGTTCACATTGAACCTCATGACCCTGGGCGGGCTGGCCCTGGGCGTGGGGATGATGGTGGACGGCGCCATCGTGGTCCTGGAGAACATCTTCAGGCGCCGCGAAAAAGAGGGGGAAACCCCGGCCGTGGCCGCGGTGGAAGGGGCCCGGGAGGTGGCGCCGGCCATCGTCGCCAGTACCATTACCACCCTGGTCATTTTCCTTCCCCTGATTTTCGTCCGGGGCGTCTCCGGCATCCTCTTCAAAGAACTGGCCTATGTGATCATCTTTTCGCTCATCTGCTCCCTGATGGTGTCCCTCAGCCTGGTCCCGATGCTCGCCTCCAGGTTCCTGGCGCCGGCGGTGAAAGACCCTGCCGAACGGGGCGGCTGGACCCGGCGGCTGGGGTCTGTTGCAGAAGCCTTTTTCAATGGCCTCAATAACACGTACGGCGACTTCCTCGGGTGGGTGCTGGATCACCGCGCCGCCACCATTTTACTGGCTGCAGCTGCCCTCGGCGGAAGTCTCTTCCTCGTTCCCCTGATCGGGAGCGAGTTCCTGCCGCCCAGCGACGAGGGCGAAGTCCGGATCACCGGCGAAATGGCCATCGGCACACGGCTCGATCTTGTGGACCGACAGACCCGGCAGATGGAGGCCGTTGTCCAGGCCGCGGTACCGGAAACGGATTCCTCGGTGGTGAGCGTCGGGGCGGCCGGTTGGCGGCCGGATGCGGCCGCCATGGGGCAGATCAACCTGGCCCTGCTCCCTTCGGCCCGACGCAAGCGGGCCAACACGGAGATCGCCCACGATCTCCGCCGCAGGCTGACCGGAAAAATCCCCGGCATGGAGATCCGGACCCGGGCCCCGCAGGGTCAGTTCCTCCTGGAGCGTCTCCTGGGTGGCGACGAGGGCCTGACCATCGAGATTCGCGGTTTTGATCTGGACAGGCTGGATGCCCTGGCCAAACGCGTGGCAGCGGCCGTAACCCGGGTTCCTGGGGTTACCGATGTGGATGCGAACCGGGAGGCCGGGGTGCCGGAATTTCGGATCACGGTGGACCGCAACAAGATCGCCGATCTGGGACTTACGGTCCGCAACGTGACGGAGATACTGGAAACGGCCGTGGCCGGTTCCCAGGCGGGGGAATATCGGACCCACGGCAATTCCTACCGGATCCTCGTACAACTGAAGGACGCAGAAAAGCTTTCCCTGGACGAGATCCTGGATCTGACGTTGACCACGCCATCCGGCGACCCGGTCGCCCTGCGCAACGTGGTGGCGGCCGAACCGGGACAGGGTCCCGTGGTGATCGATCGAAAGGACCAGCAGCGGACCGTGACGCTACAGGCCAATGTGGCCGGCCGCGATGCCGGGTCTGTTGCCATGGATATTCAGGCCCTCCTGGACCGGATCCCCCGTCCCGTAGGCTACGAACTGCGGGTGGCAGGGACCTTTGAGGAGCAGAAAAAGGCATTCAACGAACTGGTCATCGCCCTTGTATTGGCCCTGATCCTCGTATATATGGTGCTGGCCTGTCAGTACGAATCGTTTCTAAACCCGCTGGTGGTCATGTTTTCCGTGCCCGTGGCCGCGGTAGGCGTGCTGGTGACCCTGTTTCTGACCCATACCACGCTGAATGTCCAGTCTTATATCGGGTGCATCATGCTGGGCGGGATCGCCGTCAACAACGCCATTTTACTGGTGGACCAGGCCGGCCGGCTGGGAAGGACCGGCATGCCGGTACGGAATGCCGTGGTGGAGGCCGGACGTCGACGGCTGAGGCCGATCCTCATGACGACCCTCACCACGATCCTCGGCCTCCTCCCCCTGGCCCTGGGCATCGGCGAGGGCGCGGACGCCCAGGCCCCCCTGGCAAGGGCGGTCATCGGGGGGCTTGCCGGCTCAACGGTGATCACACTCGGGCTCATCCCGGCCCTCTACGCCCTGTTCCACAAGGATCTTCGTATGAAACTGGAAACTTGAAACTGGATACTCGATACTGGATATTCGATGCGGTTGCTGGTTACTGGTTGCTTGTTTATTCCCGCCGTGGCGTGATTGGACGTTGAACGTTTCCCGCTGGCAGCGGGATTGGACGTTCATTTTGCCGCAGGGTTTCCGCCTCGATCAGACTGGCCCGCTTGCGGCCAGAGGCGGGGCTAAACCTTACCGCCCCACCCTCTGGTTCACCCTGTAAAAGGGCCCTAGTAGGGCTCTAGCGATTCTCCAACGGACCCTTTGGAAACCCCACCCGGCAGCAGGCTTTATATCAATTCGTATTGACTTCTTCGATCGACTCCCTATAGTATGCACAAGGGCATTATATCTCGGTTCTCAAATACGTTTTCAAAGGGAAAGAAACCATATGTTCAGATTTTTCTTTTTTATCATCGCCTCCATGTGCGCCTTGACTCCCGCTGCCGGGGCCGCTCAGGTGGTAGATATCCTGTCAGCCTCAAACAATGTCCTGGCCGTGGTCATTGAAACAGGAGTGCAGACAGACGGGAACGATTCAAACCCGGTAGACATGTCGCTTTCCTCCTGGAAGGTCAACGGACACCCCCCTGTCGCCATCTATCGGAGGTCCGCACCATGGGACGAACTGGAAAAAAACGCCGGGCCGTATGAAGGGTACCCGGTCATCATGCGCCACTATATCTATCTTGAGCTGACGGATCCGCTTGTTAACGGCGCGAATTATCAAATGACAACACCCTACGGAAAACATCATTTCAGATTCAATGACAGAGAGACCCTGTGTGAATCGATAAAGGTGAATCAGGTAGGGTACAATGGACATTCAACTCACAGGTACGCTGTTTTGGGCGTGTTCCTTGGTGACGGCGGATCGGTCCGGTTCAGCGAGCCGCCCGACTATTGTGTGGTGGATGAAAAAACCGGTAAACCCGTTTTCTACGGTTCTGCCGTCTATTTTGGAGATGATACAGGGACCCATGGCGTCTCATCGGGAGAGCATGTCTATCATCTGGATCTTTTGTCTGTCCCTGCCGGGGGGCCGTATTTCGTATCGGTAAAGGGGTTGGGCAGATCCTATCCGTTCGGCATTGGAGACGACTACAGCAGACACATCGCATATGTTCATACCCGCGGGTTGTATCACCAGCGCTGCGGGACGGCCCTGGAAAAACCTTATACCGAATATACCCGAGGGATATGCCATACAGAGGTTGCCCATACCAAGGTTCCCTGGGGGGCATCAAGCTGGATAAAGGTCCCGGAGGGGAGCGAGATGCACGGGATACGGGGCGGTTATCATGATGCAGGTGATTTTGACCGGCGGCCGATGCATACCATCATCCCTGTTCTTATGCTCAATTACTACGAGGCGTTCCCTGATCATTTCATTGATAACCAGTACAATATACCGGAATCCGGAAACGGGATCCCCGATTTCCTGGATGAGGCCCTGTGGGGGCTGCTCGGATGGGAACATCTTCAGTTGCCTGATGGGGGGATCATGGCCGGCACTGAACGGGAGGGCCACCCCTCCTATGGAAGGGAGAATGCGGCCAATGACAAGGGAATCTACGGGACATGGGAGGTGTCACGGGAGGTTACTGCCAGCGGTGCGGGGATGTTTGCTCAGGCCTCAAGATTGATACGGCCCTATGATCAGGCCAGGGCAGCCAGACTCCTCTCAGAAGCCAAGCTCGCCTGGAACTATCTGCAGGGCCAAACAACCATAGAACGAACCTCAAAAATGATGTATGCCGCCCTTCAGCTTTATCTGGCCACTGCAACGGGCAAGCCTTCTCAGGATATGAACAATCCTTACCATAATACGTTTAGGGATATTGCAAACTGGATCTTTGTTGAAGAGGGGAAGTGGCCGGAAAAATATAAGCCCGGGAATTCCTATGCCGCGTGCCAGACCTCACATTTCATCAGTTACCTCATAACAGACAAGGTCGTTGATCGCGAATTGTGCGACGAGATGAGATCCCGGATCTTCAAGGCTGCGGAGACCGGAGGGTACATGGGAAAAAGGGCCCGTGAATACCCCTATCCTGTGGGCGTTACCAAATCATTTGGCTGGGGCGCCGGAACATCCCAGGGGAAATATGCTGACGTATACTGCTTTGCATACAGGCTGACCGATGATAAGGCCAAAAAGCAGGCGTATTTCGACGAGGTCAGCCAGTATGCCGATTATACGCTCGGATTGAACCCCCTGGGTAAAAGTTTTGTTACGGGCCTCGGTTACAACCGGGTAAACAGCCCCCTCCATCTCGATTCATGGTTTACCAAATACGGCAAGGATGATCATGAAGGCCATCCCAAGGGGAATGTGCCGGGCATCGTCGTATTCGGGCCGAGCGAAGGCCGGAGCAAGGCCTCTTACCAGAAGGTCATATCGGACAGGATCTATCCACCATGGGATGCGCTCCCGCTGCAGCGACGATGGGCAGACGGATGGTCCCTGGTTAGCGGAAATGAATTCTCAACATGGTCGATCATGGTCTGGAACGTCTGCATGCATGGATTTTTATACCATGCAGGGCAGAGCGACGCCAAGACAGTCCAATAAGGACCGGGTCGGCTTTCCTCAGCAGGGCAAGCGGGCTCCGGTCCGGCCGCGCTGAACGTCTCCCCGATCAATTAATCACTATCTGGCCAAGACTATTCGAGATCTGAAATCGGAGTTGAAAGTACCCGCTCTTCGTCTTCCAATCTGGAATTTCCAGTCTACAGTTTCTCAATCGCCTAAGGGCTCGCGCAAAAATAAGTTCCCAGAATTGGCGCCCAGATTTAGGTCAGATTTGGCTGTGCCGATTGAGCAAAACCACAGGAATAGCCCCGCTGTAGCGGGG
>CAZACO010000138.1:0-8283 GCA_964483185.1 uncultured Desulfobacteraceae bacterium | reverse complement strand
TGCGCCATGATCTCTTTTCGGGGAAAAAGGGTTTCTATCAGAAACCTGACCTTGGAACAGGCCCCTCTGATCGTAAAGATCCATAGGGCATTGCAATAGCGATCCGAAGAAAACCCCTTCAATTTCAAACGGATAAGATGTCTTTCCATAAGACCGATTCGTCCAATTCCCAAATTTGATTTTACCCAGGCCGGAATCTCTTGATGAAAGATGCCCTCCAACATAAGGAGGGCGTAAAGGACTGTCTTTTCCTGCTCCCAAAACCTTGCACGGTCAACCACTTCTTCCCATCCGCCAGGGGTTCCGGTCAGGGCGTTCAGTGCCTCATGAAGGTCCGTCATCCAGATCAGACGAGAGTAGCTGTGTTTTAAGGCATGGGCGGCGAGGCAGATGAAATTGTCAAAAGGGTCTAAACGCAACAGGCCTTCATCGTTACCAAAAAAGGGGGAAGCCCTCTCCCACATCGTATGAAGGTCTTTGGGAAAGAGATATCGTCTGTTCCTGACCCGTTCCAGGTTAAGGATGTGGGTATGAATATCGATCCATACACCGTTTTTAAGTAAGAGGTCCGGGTAAACGGCATAGGGCGCGGAAAACCCCTCATCAAACAGGAGCTCCCTGAACCTCTCTCTGTG
The DNA here is from genome assembly GCA_964483185.1 of uncultured Desulfobacteraceae bacterium. Lineage (GTDB taxonomy): Bacteria > Desulfobacterota > DSM-4660 > Desulfatiglandales > Desulfatiglandaceae > CAZACO01. The sequence goes on along the minus strand of CAZACO010000138.1, from coordinate 7,648 downwards.
ATATTTTCTGACCATCAAATCTGCATCCACAAGAGGTCGTATGCCGGGATCCCTGTAAAGTTTAATCAAAGCGACACCTTGCAGGGCCAGTACGGGAATCCCGGCTTGCGCTGCCCGAACAGAGATCGATTTCAAGGCCGATATCGTGGCAAATATATGTCTGGTTGTTTGCCTGTAGGTGTCTTCGAGTCTTCTGGCAACCGGTTTAGGCGGGACGTCAAGCAGCTTTAAGTTTTTCAGATGATAATATAATAATCCATCAACCCCGTTTGCTTCTGCAACCAGAAGAAGATGTTCCCAAGAGACATCTTTCTCTAAATATTCAAGCAGATATTCCCTGTGGGATTCCTTCAGGGATATCCTTGAAACAGACCTTAAAAATCTGACGATATCATTCAAGTCAAACGTCATATCAAACCGCGCAACAGATCTTTGTCAGGGAGTCTGCCCCCCTGCTCGAGAAAATGCCTCAGGCAGCCATCGGGACTCGGGTGGTTCTCCTCCCCCACGGTCTCATAGGCTAATGCCGGACAATTTCCTGTACAATAGTCGACATAATCGCATCCTTTACAGAATTCGAAATCGGTCAGCGGTATGTTTATGCGGGACCTGAGTCTCTTCAACTCCCTGTGATGTTGCCAGACCTCTTTCAGATGATCCCTGTTTATCCGGCCAAGTTCAATGTGGCTCATCTGGATGCAGGGCACCATGATTCCATCCGCCCTTACGTCAATCGCGGTCATCGGTCCATGGCAGCCGCTGAGACGACCGGCCCCAGACCTACCCCCCTTCCCCTGTCTGCGGGCATCCTCCATCATAAGCCAGTTTCGGCCATCGGCCAATGGACCTGCAGCCGCACTGATACGATCACCATACCTCAAGTTGAGCCTCAGAAGTTTTTCCATGGCTATGGATCGCTCTTTGGTTGTAAGCTGGACCATTTCGGAATTCTGGCGGCACAGCCCCATGTAAGAGGCAGCGTTGGTGGAGAAACCGGGAAGACCTATCTCTTCCAGCAGCAACTCGGCAACACGGTCAAGATCATCGATATTTTTCCTGTGAATCGTGACTCTCACCTGAACAGGGACGTCTCTTCTCTGGAGGAACCTGATTCCCCGGACTGCCTCATAAAAAGTCCCTTTCCCCCTGAAGGCGTCGTGTGTCATCGGGACCGACCCGTCGATTGAGATCTGGACCCCGTCACAACGTCCGGTCGATGCCAGAAAGGCCGCCATCTCGTCAGTGATCAATGTCCCGTTGCTAAGGATATTGAATCTCATACGGTTTCGGATAATCCCTTCCACGATCCCTTTGAGATCCTTGCGGTAAAAGGGCTCGCCCCCAGAAAGCGTTACCCTCATCACCTCGCACCTGTTCAGTTCCTCAAAGAACCGGAGCCATTCTTCCCCCGGCAAATCTTTGCCCACATCACCCGGGCTGGTGAAATGACTGCAATACTTGCACCTGAGATTACATTTGTTTGTTATCGTCAGGTTTACAGATATGGGGGCCCTAAGAATCTTTATAGGGTCTATCCCCACGGCGTTTGCTGCTCCTCGATTCCTCAATCCCTCAATCACAGGATCCTCAATTGTCCGTGAAACTGACGTTTTTTTGGCGTTTCAAGAGTAGTTGTACAAGATTCTCGACAGCCAAGGTAATTTGAGACTGGGCAAGTCGATAATGATAGGAGGACCTGCCAAATGGGTCAATAATATCATCTACACTCGGGCCGGCTGACACAAACCTGCCGAATACCTGCAATTTGGCTTTTGCCTCTGGCCAAAGGGCCATAATCTGTTTGGCATGGTTGTCTTCCATGACCAGGATCATATCGGCCCAGTCGATATCCCCTTCTGAAATCTGCTTTGGCCTGTGGTTTCCTGCTGGTATTCCGATTTTTGAGAGGTGTGCAACCATATTCCGGTCAGGCTCATTGAGGGCAAAGGTATTCATGCCTGCTGATGCGACCGAAACATCTTTTATGTCCTGTTTTTCAAGCTCTCTCTTGAGCAGCTTTTCAGCCAAAAAACTTCTGCTTACATTTGCACTGCAGACAAAGAGAATATTCATTTTTCTTAGCCCCTAATCCGGATAGACCGGAACCAAAGAGAGATTTTACCACGAAGCACACGAAGGGCACGAAAAGTCAATCTCTTAGTAGTTTTATTATGTCTTCGTGTTCTTCGTGGTGAACCATTTACTGCGCGTTTTGAACAACCATGTATTCAAAAGATCTACGAAAAAATGCAAGAACCTACAAATTAAGGCTTTAAAACCGAGATGCGCTCTTCAGGCGATCCATATCAGGATCCCGCCAGCGCTTCAATATATCCCCTCTTTGCATCCGGCTGCGATCGTCTTCCCTAACTCATCGCACTTGATAAGGATTTCTCTGCCAATTTCCCCCTTGGCAACGACCGGATCATAGACCTTTTTGAACCGGTACCCGGTGCAGATGCGTTCGATATGGTTCACGGCCCCGGTTCCGTCATTGCCCGCACTGACAAAGACCACATATGGTTTTTTGAAGACCTCTTTTCTTCCGCGTGCCTCATCGTAGGTCCTGTCAAAGAAATCCTTGACCATGCCGGCCATATACCCAAAGTACTCGGGAGAGCCGATCGCCAGACCGTCACATTTCAACAGATCGTCAAGGCCTGCCTCGGACGCCCTCTTGAGGGTGACGGTGATCCCTTCAATACAGCCGGCACCTTCAGCCACGGTCTCGGCCATCTTTTGCGTATGCCCCGATTGAGAATGGTAGACTACCAAGATGTTGCACATGACGGGGATCCTTACCTAACCTCCCCAGGGCATTTTCGAATAGGTTTCGGTGAGTTTGTCCCGGTATTCCCTGAAAAATGTTTCGTGGGCCTTTTCCCATGAGGCCAGCATCCTGAGCGCATCGGCTGCGGGTCCCTGGACCTTTTCTGCCATGCCTCTATAGAACTCACTCAGGTCCTTCTCGATCAGCCAGGCTGTATTGAAGACCGTCACATCAGGAATCATGGACTCATAGACACATCGCTCCAGGAATTCAGATCGGCTCCGGTCGTCGAAATAGTCGGTGGGCGCCAGGGCAAGACTTTCAAGGTGTGAATAATCCACTTCCCGTTCATTCCTGAGGTTTTTCAGGATGGCATCGATGAAGCGGATATGACTTTTCTCCTCTTCAATGATCAGTTTGAATGCCGTCATCGCGGCCCCAATTCCCATCCGCTGTAGGGACATCTCAAAAAAACTCATGCCGGTCTTTTCCTGATTCAGTGCATATTCGAAGATCTTGACCAGATTCTGACTCATTCTCTGCCTCCTCTCATTCAAGTGTGCGCCGAACTTGATCACGCTGCCCGGACCCATTTCAGATTCAAAAAGAGTATAGGGTAAAGGTTTCCATAGATCAAGCCGGTTCACGCACCCCCGGCGCTCCTTTTGTCGTTGATAAGAAAAAACCAGCGTGATATACATCTATCGTTATGAGGTGTCAAATTACCATCCCCATGAGAGGCAGCTTGTTTTCGTCGGTCCTGGAAGGTACGCCGATTTAAGTGCCTAAAGTGCCTAAAGTTTGAAGTGCCTAAAGTTAACGTCAAAAAGAAACCTTTTAATCAATAGCAATGAAAGCCGCCACCTTCAACACCAATTCCATTCGCGCCAGACTTCCCATGGTCCTAGACTGGCTGGAGCGGGAAGCCCCTGATGTCCTGTTTCTTCAGGAGACCAAGGTCCAGGACCCTGATTTCCCCCTAGCCCTCGTGAAGGATGCCGGGTACCATACGGTGTTTCGTGGGCAGAAATCATACAATGGGATTGCCATTCTGAGCAAATCCCCCATGGATGACGTTCGGACCAGCCTCCCTGTCCATGGCGTGGACGATGCGCGGTTTATCAGTGGTCGCATCGGGGACATTCTCGTGATCAATGTGTATGTGCCCCAGGGATTCCAGGTGGGATCCGAGAAGTTCCAATTCAAACTGGCATGGCTCACACATCTCTACAATCATATCACCGAAAATTACGATCCGGCCTCCCGGTTATTGGTGGCAGGGGATTTTAATGTGGCCCTCGCGGCCATAGACCTCTTTGATCCCGGGGGTTATGAAGGACAGGTGGGGTTTCATCCGGACGAGCAGGCCATCCTTCAGGGATTCCTCGACTGGGGTCTGGTGGATATTTTCCGGATGCATGTCAAAGAAGGCAACCATTATACCTTCTGGGATTATCGAATACCAAACGGCTTTAAACGAAACATGGGATGGCGAATCGATTATATCTTGGGTACGGCATCGATGGCTGAAAGATCCCGCACCGTCTGGATCGACACGGAGGCCAGGGCCATGGAGAAGCCATCCGATCACACCTTTTTTGTAGCTGAATTTGACTGAAAGGAGTCTATTTTTAATGAAGCTGGAATTCATTGAAGCGCGCGACCTGCCGGATGCATGGTTTCAGTGCGTCTACAGGCTGCTCGAAACCGGAAGGGAGTATATTATCGACAGAGGCAGTTATGAGGGGCAGAAGCGACTTGAATTTGATTATGTCACCATCCGGATCAAGTATCCGGGGGTCCGTCCGCTGCTGCCCGATATCCCTCCCGCCCTCAATATTCCGAACCCTGTGGCTGAAGGGTATCTTGAGGAATACCTGCCATACCTCATGACATCGGCCAAGCAGCCGGGCGAAGATTATACCTATGGCCAATACTTGGAGCCGCAGATCGCCGAGGTCATACGCATGTACCGGGAAGACGGTTTTGAGACCAACCAGGCATATATGACTGTCGGTGAACCACAGGCCATCTATTTAGGAGATCCGCCCTGTCTCAGGGGCATAGATACCCGTATCAAGGATCAGAAACTCCATTTCGTGATCTATTTCAGGTCGTGGGACCTCTGGAACGGTCTTCCGGCAAACTTAGGGGCCATCCAGCTCCTCAAAGAGTATATGGCGACCAGCATCGGGGTGGAGGACGGCGAGATTATCGCGGCCAGCAAGGGGCTTCATCTCTACGACTATGTCTGGGAACTGGCCCAATTGAGGACCATGCGCCGTCAGTAGCCTTTCAGCTGGCAGAGGGATCCGCGGGATACTCAGGCCCGCCCCATGTCCGCAGCCTTATCCGCGCGCAGGGGAATCCTGAGACGCCGCCGCGCTACGCGTAGGGAAATCCTTTCCAGAAATTTTTATCTTTGAACTGCCAGTCCTTTTCGAATTTCTCGTCATAGTAATCCGCGAAGCGGTCGATCCAACGCCACCACGTGGTCTTTCCCTTACTTTCCGCCTCAAAAACGTCCTCCAGGTAGGTGACGATATCGACCATCTTGTCCTTAGGCACATAGAGGGCCGCTCCTTCCCTGTGCGACTTCATGGTATCTTCCGGGCTCAAGGCATGGGCCGTCAACATGATGGCCGTCATGTTTTTCCCGCTGGCGATTTTCAATAGCTCGTACCCGTTCACCCCCATGATGTCCAGGATGACAATGTCGTAATGCTCTGTCTCCATGCATTTCTTTGCTTCTTCAAAGGTGCCTGTCTTGGTAATCTTGGCTGTGGCCAACAGGTCTTCCAGGGTGTCCAGGACGTCAGGTTCGTCATCCACGATCAGTATCCGTTTTCCTTTGATCAAGTCCTTCTTCGTCATAATCATCTCCTCCTGTTGAGTATTAACGTGCAGATCTTATAAACCATTTTTTCATAAACCTCATCTAATTTCTGATATTTCTGAACAAAAATCGTATCTTCTCAAGAAATCCGGCTCAGTGAATTCCTTCCCCGCAAAAGCGACATCCTTGACTTTTAAAACGCTGGCGTTTACTTTTCAATGAGGGGCGTTAACATTAATGTTTCAGCCCAATCTGCCGGTCAAAGTCCCGGGCCATGAACGGCCGAGTTTTTGAGACTCTTTTAAAACCATGTTGATTTCAGCTACATATATCTGCCCGGCCAGGGGTCTGGCAGGCCTTGAGCCCCCTGAGCCGGTGCTGCTGGGCCGAAACGCCGGGATTGCCGGAAGCCTGGGATTGGATCGGTTGCTGATTCCGGTTTTAGAGGAATCTTTATTGAGATCGGACAGGCATACAGTGCGATTTCTGGATGAATTCATTCGGGGGCTGGACCAGGTTGCGGATAGAGGAATGACGGTCCGGCTGATGGCCACGGCCCAGCGGATTCTGGGGATGGACTGGGTGGCCCCATATCTTGTAAGGGGTTCACTGGATTCCAGGGCCGCCCCGGTTTTTGTGGACGGCAAGATAAGGTCCCTGCGGCCCTTCACGTGGTGGGCTGATCCTTCAATCGTCCGGAGACGACTGGGATGCTTTCGGGATCTGGTGGCCGCTGTCAGCGGGCATCCTGCCTTGAGCGGCTGGGTCATTATGGACCGGGCCCTTGAATGGCCGAGGCCCGGATTCCAGATAGCGGACCTGGTCCTGAAATCGTATTGCGCTGAGATCAGAGACCGTGACGAGACCGGAGATATATCCCTCAGCCTTGGCGTATCCGAGCTTCTGGACCCCGAAATGGTTCAACTGCTGGCCGGGCAGGTGGATAGCCTCCATATGAGGGGGGTTGAGGGCGGTCTTGATGGATGGGGAAGGTGTCGCGATCTAACAGAAGAGATATCTCTGACAGCCTATCTCTATTCAATGGTGCAATGGCTTTTTCAAAAGCAGGCCACCATGGAGATCGGCTGGTCCATGATGACGAATAGGGAACTCCGGGAAGATATACTTGCGTCTATTGTGATATTGGCGAGGCAGGGGGTGTCCAACGTCAAGTGGCTCAATCTCATAGACCCGGACAACCGGCTTCTTTCGCAGCCCCCCTGGAACCAGCGGCCCGGACTCGAAAAAACAGGAATGCTCGATCAGGCCGGTGACCCGAAGGAGGGGATGGACACCCTGATAAGAGAGATTCGGTCCGGCACGGAGAAGAACAGCGTCACCGATTTTATTGACATCGACCAGGAGGCGTATCTGGCTGGCCCGCACACCCATCTCCGAAGATTGTGGGATCACTTCCGGGAATCTTTATAAGCCTCCGGCGGAAAAGAATCGTCTTGAAAGCAGGAATCGCCTTTATCGACAGCCACGTCCACCTGGATCTTCTCTGCGAGGCACAGCCCTCACACGCATTCCCGAACTGGGCCGGGCCGGTTGCCTGCCCGTTTCCTGGGCCTTCGGCCACGTGAAATACCTCGATCGGATTTTGTTGAATACGGATTCGGGAGAGACCTTTTACGATGACCTGTTGAACCTGGTACAGGAAAACGGTCCGGAAGTAAAGAGGAAGGTGGATCTCACCCGCGCAAACGCATGCCGGTTTTTCGGGATCCCGTCGCCTCCCCGGCAGGATTCGATAGAACGACGTCAGTGTAATGGCTGAACGCATTTACCGCACAGCGACCTGCTTATGAACAATTGAAGAACTCTATACACCATCCAGGTGTATTTAGACCTGAGGAATGAGTCAGATCAACTCCAATGCCTCTGTCGCTCGCATGCAATGCTGCACACCCGCCGGTACAAAAATGGCGTCGCCCGGCCCGATATTTGTCTCCTGGTTGTCAACGACACCTATCCCTGAACCACTCAGGATAAAAAACTCATGTTCCCATGGGTGGCTGTGATTGGGGCTTTCCCCTCCC
>CAZACO010000137.1:0-8289 GCA_964483185.1 uncultured Desulfobacteraceae bacterium | reverse complement strand
CCGAATCCCAACCGGGTAAGTGGATAACTTTCATCTTCACATTGCCCAGATGAGTTTTTTCTTGAACAACGGCCCTGTGCTCAGGTTTGTTGAGGGACGGCATTCATTTCAGGGAAGGCCTGTAACGTGAATCAGGGCAGCAAACGCTCCATCGAAACCCCTCTCCTCTCATAATGTCTCATCTGCTTGCAGCGGTGTGGGTAATTATTTCCTTGATTATGGCCATAAAGATGGCTATATAGATTAGAATATGACATGTCAAGGAGATGATAATGATGCAAAATCAATTTTCCATAGCTGAAGCAAAAAACAGGCTGCCTACCATTATCCATTATGTCGAAAAGGGGCCACATGTTGAATTGACCAGACGAGGAAAACCTGTTGCAGTATTGCTGTCGGTTAGGGAATATGAGCGGCTCAGCCGCAAATATACAGGATTTTGGAATGCCATTTCGCAATTTCGGCGAACGGTTGAGGGTGAAGCGGTCGAGATCTCTGACAGGGATTTCAAAGGGCTTCGAGATGGTTCTTCCGGAAGGCACGTCGAGTTGACGTGATGAAATACCTCCTCGATACAAACGTCTTGTCAGAGGCAGTAAAATCTGTTCCGGACAAATCAGTCCTGAAGATGTTTGAAAAATGGGAGCGCGAAATAGTCACGGCCGCGCCGGTTTGGCACGAGCTTCAATTGGGTTGTCAGCGCCTTCCGCGGTCCCGTAAACGCGAAATTATTGCTTCATTCCTTAACGACATCGTCAAACGTACGATGCTTATTCTTCCGTATGACGACAAGGCAGCAGAGTGGCATGCAAGAGAACGTGCCAGATTATCGTCTAAAGGCCTGACCCCGTCATTTGTTGATGGCCAGATTGCGGCAATATCCGTGGTGAATGGGCTGATTCTGGTGACACGGAACATTGACGATTTTAAACAGTTTTTGAGATTGAAGATTGAAACCTGGCATATGGCATGAAAAGGGGAGATGGCAAACAAGACGCAAGAGAAGGCCCCTCTCTGATTCATTGGGTGGATCTTGTAAAGGGCTAAGATCTACTCTTGACGCATATTGTTGAATCTGAGAAAGAAGAGACACGCCCAGGTCCGTGAGAATACAATATCCGAAGGCAAGTTAGCACGTTATGAACAGGGGACACGAGGCGAGTGGGTTTTCAGGGAAGGGAAGACTGCGACTGCCTTAAGGCCTTTGGATCTGTCTTCCTGAAGTACAAAAAGAAATGACCAGGGCACTGTTTTTCGTCAAGGCGACACGGTATGTGCTTCGCTAAGTATCTTCTCTTAGCATTTTTTTTGAAGATCTTGGTATAGGCCGGTCCTTTCTTCCTCCAAGGACGCTTTCCTATAAAGAATCAAGCAAAGACCGACACCTTCTCCACTGGAGCACAACAAGAACAAACAGGATTATGCTCATGGCAATGCTTGCAGTTCCGATACTCAAGCCGAACCTATACCGACCTTTTTCTTTATCATTGATGTCTTTCACAATGTGGATCTGCATCTGAAACAATTCGTCAATTTTGGTTGTAACAGGCTCGATGCTTTGATAGAGGTCCTTTTTGATGAATTGTGCAAGTGCCTTGTGATCTTCGTTCAGGAGAATTTTCCCAAGTTTCATCGATGCCCTGTCAGCAGTTTCAAACAGTAATTGAAGCTCGTTGACCGTCTTCTTTTCTTCCTCAGTAAGGTACGTCTTTATGTATTCATTCCAAAAGCCTGGGATTCTCTTTGTAGTTTCTTCTAAGCTTTTTCTTCCTTCATGCCACGACATCGTATCGTTCAGAACCTTGTTTGCGGTATCGACAATGGCTATTCCGTATATATCAGAGAGCATTTTCAATTGTTTTAACGGCTTGACGCGATCTTGATAAACAGTTTCAAGTCCCATACCGACCGTTTTCAGATTGCTCAGCTTCAAAATCCCTAATCCTGCGCCTAACGACACGAATGTCATGACCAGAAATAATAGAAAAAGCCTTCTCTTTGTCTTTGCATATTTGTCATAGAATATATGGCCTTTTCCCATCGCTCTTACCCTGTTAAAACGCGTAAGCGACGCTTCACCCCTTTGGCGGGGGTCGCATCACTCCGCGACAGAGCCTTCACGGTTCCCTGGTATCGCCCATCAGTTTCAAGCGCAGGTTTTCACGACTCCCATCCCGGAATCAAATTTTTCATACTGAAGCCCGGGAGGTTGGCGAGCGTGTTGAGTAAATACCGACGTTCTCCCTCTTTTTTAGATTCAAAATCATCAAATTCCTCACAGTGAAAAACCGGTTTTCCTTCTTTCATACTATTTTTCAGTGAAAGACAATTTGCCCCGTAAATACATGTACCGCATATTCCTCGATCATTCAGTTCTTGAATCATTGATAGTCTCCTTTCTGAAATAAACAACCACCTGTTCAATTCTCTAACGTGGTTACAAGACCAATCTCTGAACACAGCTTCTTTAATGCGTTATCGAAAATGACGGGTTGTGGCGTCATCCTGAGTCGTTCGGCTACTTTCCGCACTGACATGTTTATTTCACCATTGAAACCGTCTCGGACGTTTTTCAACAATTGAATTAATGCGTCGCTGGCAAGAATTCTGACGTCGTAGTAGATATTGTCGTCAGCCAGTATACTGAGTACCTGGCCAATCAAGTCATAGGACGGGTCTTGAATTTCTCCGACTCTTTTCAACACCTCCTCGCGAAGCTGCCAGTTACCCTTGTATCGCAGTATCCGAATCAGACCAGGCTGACAGTCTACAAATTGGCCGTTGTCTGCCAGATCGTCAACGAGCTCTAGGACCGGCCCCCAATCGCTAAGGTTTCCAAAGGGGTCATGGTTCATTAGGTTGCTCCTTTCCTGTAAGGTCGTCTCTAAATCAGGTTTCAACTGATTAAAACCGAGATTGTCCGGATACCTAGTTTTCGAGCATTTAATAGTCGACATATTCTATATTCCTAATGCTTATACATCTGTGCCTTTGTAATATGGCGATGGCATTGCGAATCCTTGTGATCAGGTGCAACCTGGGCTCCGAATAGATGCCGCCTAAGGCGCTTGACCTTGCCTTTAGGTGTAATAAGCAGAAAGTGCGAGCCTCCGGTATCATCGAGAATGATAAAGGACTTGCCGGACGCCTTGTTTTGACCAGTTCCATGAAAAACATCTCCGCAAGAATATTTTTAATGAATTAGGGCATAGACGCATGCTGCTATGCGCCGTTCACTTATGTCACATCAGAGCAAAATGGATGCCAAAACCGAGGAGAGGGTATAACAATTTGATATAGATAGGAAATTCAATGAAGGACGGGCCGGACAAAAAACAGCAACGGGAAAAAACGCCCGTACTAATGAGGCAAAGACGACTTAACAATATGAAATAGTTGGTAAATTTAAATCGGGCGATAACGCCCTATGCGGGCGATTATGGCACTCAACGGCCAGGCATCTTTCGAAAAAGGGCGCGACGGGAGATCCCCAACAGGGCCGCTGCCCGGGTTCGGTTGCCGTCCGCCTGTTGCAGCGCCTTTGAGATGAGGGATTTTTCCAGTTCCTGAACAGCTTCACAAAGGTTTAGTTCTCCTGCAATCGGCGTCGTTCTGAACGCTGGACCGGGTGAAAGGAATTCAAGATGGCCAAGGGTTACATATCGCTGCAACACATTGCGCAGTTCACGGACATTGCCTGGCCAGTCGTACTCCATGAGAATATCCATGATGCGACCTGGTACCCTTGCCGTACCGGGAGGGGCTTTCATCTTTCGTAAAAAATGTTCCACCAGCAGCGGAATATCCTGCCTGCGGTTGCGTAGCGGCGGCAATTGTATTTGTATCACCTGGATCCGGTAGAAAAAATCTTTGCGCATGTGTCCGCTGGTGATTTTATCACTTAGAGCAGCATTTGACGCCGATATAATACGAAAATCGGCAGAGATGGTTTCTGTGCCGCCTACTGGCCGGTATCCTCCTCCTTCGATGGCCCTCAGCAACTTGGCTTGCATATTGACGGTTAACTCGCTGACTTCATCAAGAAACAAGGTCCCGCCATCGGCCATATCCAGATAGCCCGGAGAATCTGCATGGGCGCTGGAAAATGCGCCTTTGCGGTGGCCGAAAAATTCACGCTCAAATAGGGTCTCTTGGATGGCGCCACAATTCACCTCAACAAACCGCTTCTTTTTTCTGGCGCTATGGTCGTGTATGGCGTGTGCAACCAGTTCTTTGCCGGAACCGGATTCGCCGAATACGGCAACACTTGCTTCTGTAGAAGCGGCCTTGAGAATAAGCTCGTACACCTCTTGCATAGCCTGCGAACGGCCGAGTATATCCCCAAGCCGATACCGTTCTTTCAATGAAGATCGCAACACTCGGTTTTCTTTGTTTAACAAGTCCGCCATGCGTTGTGCAGCCATCTGCTGCTCTTTGATTTCGGTTATGTCCTTGAATGTTGACAGCAATGCCGGTCCGCCCTTGAAAGTAATCGGGCTGTGACAAACCTGTATCCAAAATGTCTTTTCTGATCGGGTGAGGCGATGAACATCTTCAACCTTGGCCTCAATGATACCATCGGCCCTTGATTCATAAAGCCGCGCGATCTCATCGGCGTCACCCCCAGGAGGACGATGCACCTGACCATTGCGCAACGCTTCTGCTGAAGCGACATTGAACATTTTGCAAAATGCTGGATTTACATAACAAAAGCGGGCATTTTGTACCAGGGCAACGCCTTCGGCGACCTGTTCGGTAAGCACCCGATACCGCTCTTCGCTTTCTTTAAGCGCTTCTTCTGAACGTTTTAGCCATAAAACCTTGCCCAAACGCTCGCCGATTGCCCTCAAAAGGCGGTCTTCCTCTTCTAAAAACGGACCACCGTCACCCTCCAGAGGCGGCTGGATATAATAGACATCCACGTCGCCTACATGTTTGTCATTCAGTATGATTTTGGAATTCTGGCGCCAGCGTGTCGACCTGAAATTTTCGGAGGTATACGCCTGGCCGTCCAGCCTGATACGCGCGCAGGCGTTTTCAGGATACTGCCAGGCTGCTGGAATTAGTTCAACGGCGCGCTGCATGATCCATGATAATGAGACGTCTTGATTTTCAAGAAGGTTGGAAATGCCATACAGGCAGTTCAGCTCCTTGATCCGTTCGGTGAGGGCGTTCGGTGCGACCGAGACCGGCAATAGTCTGCAATGATCTTCATCCGTAGGCCTTCCCTGCGGCTCAGGACCTGAATTTGAAGTATCCTTTGTGCGGTTAGATCTCATGCGTACTTATTTTATAAAGACCATTTAAGGAAAACAAATAACAACAAGTGGAACCCGATGCATACCTCCGATTCAAAGGCATGTTCTTATGTGCACTGCTATTATCTTGCCCCGTGGAATGCGAAGCCTATTCCTCTGGGGTCGGCAGAAAAGAAAACAAATGATTGTAACCGTTCCGAGGTTCAGGGTTATGTTTTTTCACCGCCAGGCTAACTGCTGCTATGCACCAATAGTGTCAAATCGTTCGATTTTTTTGCCTTCTTCCTTCAAAGCTTACGAACTCCCGCGGGATTCAGACCTGCCTCTGCCGGTTTGACAGTAGGCAGGTTTTCGGTGAACTTTGAACCGCTGAAGCCGTGAACGTTTATATATGATTCTTGCGGGCCTATCTCGGTTCAGGCGAGCGTGTTGCCGGGCCAGCCCTTTTGGATGTCATAACCCTCAACCGCCTCGATGGTCGTCAGGTCATGAATGGCGGTCTTGTGTTCCCACGAGGCCTTGTAATTTGCATATATCCAATCCGTCATTGCAGCATGAAAGGCTAAAACATCCTCTTTGGTCATGGGGATATTCTGATTGTCAGTTGATCGCCAGACAAAATCGTCCGGTAATGTCGCAGCGGGCGAGGCCATTTGGGCAGCTACTGCAGCGAGATTGCAGCGGGTCTTTTCACTGCTGTCAAACGCATTTCCCTTAAATACAACGCCTCCTTCTGTCTTCTGAACACGCAGGGCATTCATTTCCTCGCACCGGTTTGCCACCACCTCATCCAGGGTGATCAACACATTATGGATGGCGGCCATGAGGACCTCCGGCTCTATCGGTTTTTCCAGAAACGCATCCGGCCTGGAATCAATGAACCGCTTCAACACCTCCTCCGTGGGTTTATCACCCAGCGCTTCAACATCCTCATGAAAGTCGCGCAGTTCGGCCAAGTGCTTCAAGAATCCGCCTTCACCGGTGAGAATAATGACAGGAATATCACGGTATTCCGGTGACTTTCTGAGTTCGTTGAATACGAATATCCCGCTTTTCTTGGGCATTCGCAGGTCCAGAAGAATCAATCCGGGAGAGACCTCCGCTACCTTGTTCAGTCCTTGTTCACCGTCAAAGGCACTGTGGATGTCATCAAAGCCGTTTTCTTCCAATATGGTGGTTAAATAGCGGACATTTTCCTTTTCATCATCGATGATCAGCACTCTTGTTTTTGTCATGATTCCCTCCTTGTATTGATTTGGACTTAAAAGGTCCCCTTTTCTTGACAACCGCTCCTTCCGATGCTACGACACTTCCTGCAAGCGTTGACTGTCTCACGGTTCACCGTGAACCCGTGAACGGCTGCCATTATCTATGATCGGCTTGTTCAATTTCCATGTCCTGACAACCGGCAGGAGCCGGTTCAAAAATATATTCATGTCCATTGCCTATCCAGTGATTAAAATATCGGTCACGGCCGTCGTCGCCTTGTCGGAGCACCGGGTGAGCGTCGGATCTGTCTGGAAAACCGGCAATCTCCTTTTTCGCGCCCACGCGTGCGGTGCAGACCTTCAGCCTAAGATAAAGAGCTGGGCGCACGCGGTAGACGATAATAACCGCGCGTATCTCCTGTATGCGGCGGATCATCCAAAGGCCGGCCGTCTGGTTATTCAGCCTTTGGATAGCCGCTACTGCTTCGAGATATTTCCCTTTGATCCCTGATCGATATCCTGGATGCGTATGGTAAAGGCGGACCCTCTCCCCGGGGATGATTCCACCGAGATATTCCCGCCATGTTCGGCCACGATCTTGTCGGTCACGCACAGACCTAATCCGGTTCCACGGCCGTCTTTGGTGCTGAAAAATCTGGAGAACAGTTTATTCCGGATATCGTCGCTCATCCCGACACCGTTGTCGGTCACAATAAATTTGAGGTCCCCTTCGCCTCGCTTGACCGATACGTCCACCTTGGGCGTTTCTCCATCTGGATAGAACTTTTCCCTGCAGGCATCTATCGAGTTGGTGATCAGGTTCAGGAGGGCGCGACCCATGGCCTCCGGGTCTAATAGCACCGGGGGACCTTCTTGACCGCCACAGGAGATGGAGATCCCTTCCTGATCTGCTGCGGCTGCAACCAAATCGACAGTTTCCCGTGCAAACCGCAGGGGATCCGTGGAGATCAGGGCCGGTTTTCTGTCCCGGCAATAGCCGAGCATATCCAAGCTCAACTTGCTGATTTTTTCAATCCCCTTTTGAACACTTCCCCATCCCTCTTCCACCAACTTTGCATCGTTCCGCTTCAGGCCCACGTTTAGCATGTAAGAGCCGCCCTTAAGGCCATTAAGGACGTTTTTCATGCAGTGGGTCACCCCTGCGACTGTCTCACCCACCGCCGCAAGGCGTTCCTGCTCCATGAGCTGGCGACGCAACCGATTTTCTTCCGTCACATCCTTACTGATACCGA
Organism: uncultured Desulfobacteraceae bacterium; assembly: GCA_964483185.1. Classification (GTDB taxonomy): domain Bacteria; phylum Desulfobacterota; class DSM-4660; order Desulfatiglandales; family Desulfatiglandaceae; genus CAZACO01. Next base: position 570 of record CAZACO010000137.1, on the reverse strand, counting down.
CGGTACCCAATACCCGGCCATCGCTGTCTCTCAACTGCGATAAAGAGAGGCTGGTCTCCACCTCATTCCCGCTTTTGGAAATAAGCGTTGCCGGGTAGTTATTCACTGCGCCATGGGCCTGCACCTCGGCCACAAGCGCCTGTCGTGACGCCGGAACCTTCCATAGCGTATCGATATCAACGCCTAAGATCTCGTCACGGTCGTACTCCAACATATGCTCACCCGCGGGATTAAAGGTGACGATACGGCCTTGAAGATCTGTTGTAATGATCATGTCAGAGGAATTCGCAAGAACATTTTCCAAGTACTCCTTGTTCTGTCGCACGGCTTCCTGCAGTTCGATTTCCTCGGTCATGTCCCTGGCCATGATAGCGAACGAAACCATTTCCCCCTCATCATTACGGATAGGAAAACGGACCGTATGGAAATGGTAGGTCTGCCCGTTAACCACCATCTTTTCGTTAAAAAAAAGGGTCCGGCCCTGATCAAGGACCTCCTGATCGTGGGCGGCCATGGCTTTTGCAAGCGGTCCTTTGAATATCTCTGCATCCGTCTTCCCGATTACCTCGT
>CAZACO010000136.1:2564-8337 GCA_964483185.1 uncultured Desulfobacteraceae bacterium | reverse complement strand
GACAAATAATTCCTCTCACATCAGGCACAAATAGTCAATATCTGATTTGCTTACAAATAATCAGTGGATCGACACAATTGTCGAAGATTGACGGTTCTTGTCGATTCCCCGGCCAGGGCTTTACGATGTAACCCATTGATTTTTTAATGATACCTGTTTTGGCACGCCCCTTGCTTTCTAATCGGGCAAACGCGGCCCGTGAAGGTCGCGCAACGGGCAAGGGGCTGTCCGGGTGACGGTTTCACCCGGTTCTTAACTGACCAAAAGGCCGCCTGAGAGCGGCGGAAAGGGAAAGGAGCAAACATGGGTATACGGAATAAGATGGTGATCTTTGCAGGTTTGGGTCTGGTAGCACTGGTCGGGCTGGGTCCAGGTGCAGGATGGGCCGGGATCCCGGGAGACAAGGCCAGGCATCCAGGAGAATCCGTCATGACAGGGGTTTCTGACCCGGCGACGGTCATACTGGCCCGTGGCGGAAAGGGCCGCGGCCAGGGGAGAGGCGCCGGCAGTGACGAGACAGGATTGGGAACAGGTGACACCTCAGGCAGCGGACGTGGATATGGCGCACAGGATGGTACCGGAGCTGCGCCAAGGCCCCAGGATGGGACGGGCTATGGCGCAAGGCAGGGTGCAGGATCGGGAGACTGCGACGGGAGTGGACCCAAGGGAAAAGGCCGCGGGAAGAGGACGAATTAAAAACAACGAATCATTCCAAAAAATCATGCATAAATTCAAAGGAGAACAACGTGATGAAAAAGGCTTTAACAGGTAGTGTGATAGCATTGATGGTGCTTCTCTTGAGCGCAGGACTGGGGCTGGCCGGAAACGGAAAAGGAAACGGTCAAGGAGGCAACGGCGGGGGTACGGGCGTTTCGATTGTATGTTCCGGCACGTCTGTGGAGTTCAGCGGCGTGGTATCGGATGTGAGCTATGGGGGCAGCGGCATGGAAGTTGCCACTGACGACGGATCCATCGTGTTCGTTTACGGTATCGGACCCTATCGTTACTGGGACCTTCTGGGCATCGACCGTCCCGTAGTCGGCGACGCGGTGACTGTCTCCGGGATGGAAGTCGATTTCAGCGGCACATTGCGGATCGTTGCCATGTCCATCACCGTGGGCGGCCAGACCGCTCAACTGCGTGAGGCGTGTGTCGACGGTACCGGCGGTCAGCCCCTGTGGCGCGGCGGCTGGCAGAAGCAGGCGCAATAACACGGCCATGGCCCCAGGACCAAGGCCCTGAACCGGTTTTCAATCTCATGATCTGTAACAGGACAAGGCCCCCTAGAGGGGCCTTTCCTTTTTCTTCAGCACGGTGTATATCAGGTGTGATGGGAAAGATTCCTGGGCACCGGGCTCGACGCCCGGGGCCGGCGACCACTATCCAGTATCCAGAATCTTGATGTCTATCGTACCCAGTTCGAAAATCCCCACCAGCGGGGGGCTTGGACCCCGGAGACGGGCTGCCCGGCACACGTCCTCTGGCCATTTTTGTGCAGGCATCGCGTCTGCAGCCTTTTTCTGTTTTCTTCTGCTGATCCCCCCTTCGGAAGCCGTGGATCTGACGGCTGAACTGACGGCCGGGTATGATTCCAACCCGGCCTTGACCGATCCGTCCGATGCCTCTGGCTTTTCCGTGTATGCCCTCAGGGCGGGGCAGCCGTTCGCTCTGGCTGAAGATCTGTCCATGGACCTGTCCGTGGAAGGGAAGTATCAGGACTACTGGAGCGTGGGAGACAACTACCGCCTGCAGGCCGGAACATCCCTCACATACGTTCTGGCAAACGGCAGGTTCCTCCCCTCTGTGATGGGAGAGGTGGCCGCCTATCGTGATGCGCTCATAGAAGCCGATGAGCGAAACGAGGCCATGGCCGGCATCGGAGGCGACTGGATTATCTCCAACAGACTGACCTTGGGCATCGAGCAGACGTTCCGGTGGCTCAGTTATCTGAACTGGGCCAAACCCTTTTCCGGAAAGGGGCAGGGGAGGAAGGCCGATAAGGGAGGGAAAGGCGGAAAACATTTTTCTACAGCGTTCCGCCCTGAGAGGGCATGGCAGACATCACAGGGGGACCCGGGCCCTGGCAAGGGGAACGGCCAGCTCAATACGCTCTACCCCCCGCGGGATAACCGACTCCTGTCCACGGCGCTGGATCTGGATATCTTTATTCTATCCTCACTGACCGGGCGGGTGTATGCGACATATGGAGACCTGGATTCTTCTCTGGACATGGAATCGTACAGAGAGATGCAGTCCGGCGCGGCCCTTTCGTGGTTCCCGGCCCCGCAATGGCTGGTGGGGGTGGAGGCAACGTGGTCCCGGACAGAATACCACCGTGTCCCGGAAAACATAACACGCGTGAGACGAACCAATTACACCTGGTCCGCAGGGATCCAGGTCAGCAGGTTCTGGGGCGATCTTGAGCTCTTTGGACAGGCCGGATGGAAGTCCGGAGACGCGCCTCTCGATTATGAATCGTATACCCAAACGGTCATCCAATGCGGACTCTCTTACTCCTTCTGATATGTGTCACAGTAAACGGATGGTTTTCCAGTGCCTCGGCCGAGGACCTCTTCTTGGGCCGCGTCCTCTCTGTGGACCGGGATGCCGGCAGACTGTCCGTGGTCCTCATTGAAGGAGCGGACGGGATGGAGGGCGATGGAATTGCCGGGAAAAGCGTCGAAGTGGCCATCCACCCGGCTCGGCTGCCGAAATATCTCCCTTCGGGGAGTATTGTAAGGATATGGGGCGACATGCCCGGTGAGACAGGCACCCTGAATGCCACCAGACTGTACGCCTTGGGACACGGGGCCAGTGGGAAAGACCTGACCGGGGTGAGACGGCGTATCGGTAAGAGCCGCGGCCAGTATGGCGGAAAGGGGGGCGGCAGGGGCCATGGGAGACAGTAGACGCGGGCTCCCCCTCTGGGTGGCCAATCTGGTTGTCTTTGCCTTTCTGTTCTGTGCAGTGATGGCATATTTCCTGTGGCAGGTCCAGCAGGCCAAAAAGGACTTTCTGGAGCATGTGCGGGAACATGCGGTCATGGTGGCGGAGGTGATTCAACTGAACGCCCGTGGAAGCGTCCTCTCGAAACAGGCTGCAGAGGAAATCCTCGAGGCCTTTTTAGGCAACACGGCCCGCTTTGTGGACCATCTCGACAAGGTGGAGCCGTTTACGGCCGAAGAACTGGCCGCCTTTTCACAGGAGGCCGGACTCGCGGGGATCGGCATACAGAGGGAACGCGGAAAACATGTGGAGGGCCCGCCGGGATGGCTCCAGATCCATGGCTTGACCTGTGCGCCCACCGCGAAGCTTCGACATCTCCCGAAGGAGCACCTCTATCTTTTCTCTTTGACCGATGAGAAGGGAGGGGGATGTGTGATGGTGGGGATCACCGACGCCCGGATCCGGATCATCCAGGAGCACCTGGGACTGGACAACGTGATCCGCACCCTTGCGGGAATCCCCCGCGTGAGCTATGTGAAACTGGAAACGCCCTCCGCTGTCAGAAATGAGGTGCCGGAGGCGCCTGCCGTGACCATGAAAGATGAAGGCGGGCTCAGGGTTGCTGAGGCCCGTGTGCCGATGGAGGGGAGAGAGATTGCCGTGGCGTTGGACGCCGGGTATCTTGACCGGGCTATCGGCCGTCTGTGGCGCGATTTCTTCATTTTCAGCGCAGCCCTTGCATCATTAGGATTCATCCTGTCCCTGATCCTTTACCGGTACCAGGCCGCCCACCTTGCTCAGGTCAAGCAGTTTGACAGGCAGATCGCTTTGGACCGGGAAAATGCCTCGTTAGGCCGGTCGGCAGCGGCCATTGCCCACGAAGTCCGGAACCCCTTGAATGTCCTGGGGATGGGCCTCCAGAGGCTTCTGATAGAGGGTGATGAGATAAAAGATGATCACCGACGCCTGATCGACCTGATGCTCGACGCGGTGAAACGCGCAAACAGCAGCGTGGAAGGCCTCTTGAGATATGCACGCCCTCAGAGGCCTTTGAAAGAGCCGATACGTCTGGATATGTTAGTCGAGGATATGCTCCATCTCTACGCCCGCCGCTGCGAAGAGCTGGGTATAGCGGTATCGCAACGGATCACCTTCCGAAATGCGATTCCCGGAGATCCCGGCCTGCTGGAGCAGGTAGCGGAAAACCTTCTGAAAAACGCGATCGAGGCCCAGCCCGGCGGGGGTTCTATCCACGTGGAAGTGTCCGGGCAGGATCGGGGCGTGTGTCTCAGGGTGAAAAACAGGGGCTTTTCCCTGGAACCGGGACAGGCGGAACGTATCCTGGAGCCTTATTATACCACCAAGGCGGAAGGAACCGGTCTGGGGCTGACCATATCCCGAAGGATCGTGGAAGCCCACGGGGGGAGCATGACGGTCCGGGTCCCTGAACCGGGAACCGTGGAAATTTCAGCCTGGCTCCCTGAGGCCGTGGCAGGGGAAAGGGCTGCAGCAAGGAAGAGAGAGCGTGGAGGGGTCTCTGAATGAAAATTCTGATTGTCGACGATGATCCTACCCAGAGGGAACTTCTGAGGGGTTTTTTGGAAAAGCAGGGCTACCCGACCCTGACGGCTCCTGACGGCCCGGAGGCCCTGCGCCTCTTTGAACGCGAACCGGTCCATCTGGTTCTCCTCGATCACCGCATGCCCGGACTTAGCGGGGATGCGGTGCTGGAGCAAATGAAGGGGATGAATCCCACGGTACGGATCATTATGATCACGGCCTTTGGCGATGTGGACACCGCCGTCACGGCCATGAAACTGGGGGCGTGCGAATTCCTGGAAAAGCCGGTGGATCTCTCTGTGCTGTTGAAAATGATCCAACAGATAGAGCAGGAGATCGCCGTTGACGAGGATGTCGCAGTAGTGGAAGAGGCAGTGGAAGAGGGGCCTCTCCCCCTGAAGATCATCGCCGAAAGCCAGGCCATGAAAGATGTCCTCTCCTTGGTGAGGCGGATGGCAGAAAGTCAGTGGCCGGTCCTTGTTGCCGGAGAGACCGGGACCGGGAAACAACTGGCAGCCCATCTCGTACACCTTCTGAGCCCGAGAAGCGATGCCCCGTTCATTGTGGTCAACTGTGCGGCCATCCCTGAGAACCTCTTTGAAAGCGAGCTCTTCGGGCACCTGAGGGGGGCGTTTACGGGTGCGTCAAACAGCCGCAGAGGTCGATTTGAGCTGGCCCACGGGGGCACACTGATGTTGGACGAGATCGGCGAGATGCCCCTCTCCCTTCAGCCCAAGCTCCTGAGAGCGATCCAGGAAGGGAAGATCAGCCGGGTAGGGAGCGAGGAGGAGAGCGATGTGGACGTCCGGCTCATTTCGGCCACCAACCGGGATCTGAGAAAGATGGTCCAGGAAGGACGGTTCAGGGAGGATCTCTTCTACCGCATCAGGGTCCTTGAGATCGAGATCCCTCCCCTGCGGCACCGTCGTGAGGACATACCCGCACTTCTGGGTCTCTTCCTGGACCGGTATGCATCGTCTCCCCTGTGTTTCACGGCCGAGGCAGTGGATATGCTGATAAAGTACCCTTTTCCCGGCAATGTCAGGGAACTGGAAAACATGGTACAGCGGACGGTCACCCTGACAAGGGGACGTTTGATTGCGCCGGCCGACCTGCCCCAGGAGATCCGGCATTTCCAGGCCGCCACCCAGGGCACCCTTGCCGAGCGACTGGAGGCGGTGGAACACGAAATGATCCTGTCGGCCCTGGAAAAGAGCGACTGGGTCCAGACCAGGGCCGCAGAACGCTTGGGCATCAGTGAACGGGT
>CAZACO010000136.1:0-2464 GCA_964483185.1 uncultured Desulfobacteraceae bacterium | reverse complement strand
CTGAAACAAATGTGGGTTACTCACAAAAGAAATAGCGCCTGGTATGTGACGAAAACGGCCTCAGCGGTGTAATAGGAAAAGAAAGACAACATGCATCCAACCGACGCAGCACTGGTAGAACAGTGCGTAAATGGGCAGAAGGATGCTTTTGCAGAGATCGTGCAAAGATATCAACACCGGGTCTATTATATGTCGCTGACCCGGATGAGGGACCGGTACGAGGCGGACGATCTTGCGCAGGAGACCTTTATTCAGGCCTATCGCAAGCTGGCGACGTATGATCCACAGCGCAGTTTCAGAAACTGGCTTTTTTCTATCTGCGCCAACCTGGGCAAAAACCGACTGCGCAGTCGGGCGAGGCGGCGCGAGGTGCACAACCCGCATCCCGAAGTCGATCCTGTCACGTCCTGCGATCAGGATCATTCCCGAATCGACCTGATGGCCGGTCTCCATAAGATACCGGAAACCCTTCGTGTCCCCTTGTTTTTAAAGCACGTGGAAGGGCTCTCTTACGATGAAATAGCCTCTGTTATGAACATCGGGGCGAGCGCAGCCAAGATGCGGGTGAAGCGGGGGAGAGATCAACTGGTGCAAAACTTGTCGGAGCACACTGTAGATCCCGCCCGGAGAAACGAGGAGGGGGAAAGAGGTAACACCACTTGAAAAGCCGGGATCAGGAAATATTGCTTCATAACATGTTAGACGGCGACAGCCCTGAAGTGGAGCTATCCAAATTAAAGGGCCACGATGCCGAGCGCCTTTCCCGGTACAGGGAGGGCCTGAAGCGCCTGGAGGGCCATCAGGAAAAGGCGCCCGATGATTTCGCCGCCCGGGTTATGGCAGCGCTTCCTGACACGCCTGGTCTCACATGGGTTGAAAGACTGGGGGCATTCTGGCCGGAACGGCGTTTCTGGCCCATACCGGCGCTCGCAGGGGCCCTGGCCCTGTTTGTTATCGTGGCGGGTCTCAGCCTGGTCTGGCAGCGCCAAGATAGGGTCTTGATCCCTATTGTCTTTGATCTGTATGCCCCATCGGCCAAGGGGGTGGAGATTGTAGGCACCTTTTCAGGCTGGAAGATGGAAGTCCTCCCGTTAAAGGGTCCCGATGCTGTCGGATATTGGGCCATTCCGATAAAACTGGCGCCCGGCAGATATGAATACGAGTTCCTCATAAATGGAAAAAGGGTTGTTCCGGATGATGATGGTGAGGACCTTCGTCCCGACGGTTTCGGCCATGAGAACAGCGTCGTCATGCTCAAGGCTGGTATGCAGAGGGTCGATCCAGGGTATGGATTCAAGCCTGATGAATATGTAGCCATCCCGGAAAGCGACCCGGCCGGGGGGGGCCTTTCCCTGCCTGAGCAGAACAGGGAACAGTGGCAGGCGATTCTCGACAGAGGCGTCGCTGTCGGCGTTCAAAGGCAGAAACTCGGGATGGTATTGGTAAAACTGGCGACCTCCAATTTAAGCCCTGACCAGGCCCGGATCATCTTGGAGCCATTGTTTCAGGATGTCCAGGCGGGCATCCATGCGAGGCATGTTCTTCTCAAACTCCAGGAAGGCGTTTTACAGAGCGTGCATCTGGACACCCTCAAGGTTATCGTTCACAAGAGGCATGAGGCCTTTAAAAAAGCAAGGGATCTATTGATCCGGACCGGGTACGTGGCGTCCATTGAGACAGCTCCGACCCTCATGGATGCAACAGCCTTTGCCTTAGAAAGTGGAATGGCCCCCTCAGCTCTCTACGAGATCTTGAGCGCGGGCAAGGGCAAGTCCCCCTGCCAGATCGCCGCCGTCATCGAAGCCGGTGAAATCCTTCATCATGCAGGACTTAAGCCGGAACCTCTGAAGTTGATTCTGAAAGACTGCCTTCTGAAAGACCTGGGATCTCAACAAATGAGGCGGGTCACACGGCATGTCAAGGAGAAACTCCGGAAGGGAATAGCCCCAGATGTTATTCGAGATGAGCTCTGGGTCACATCGCAAGTCAGCAGGCTTTAAAGCCAACGGGAGAAAAACCGCTATCTAAGGGCCAGACAGGAAAGGAGAAACAGCAGACCCCTTAACCATCCCTTTGAGGCAAAGAGATCTTACGTTTTTCCGGGTCCTCCTGCTGCCGGTAGAACACGACCGTATGTCCGATCATGCCGACGTTCTCCGCGCCTGTTTCCTTTTCAATACGGCCTGAGATCTCCGCCTTCTCATCTTTTTCCTTGAAATCATTAAATTTTAGTTTAATGAGTTCATGTCTTAGAAGGGCCTTTTCCGTAGACGACAGGACCTCAGGGGTCAGGCCTTTCTGTCCGATAAAAACCACCGGTTTCAGGCCGTGGGCAACACCCCGCAGATATTTCCGCTGAAAACCCTCAAGGTTTTTCATGTCAGATCCCTCCTCCACTCAATCTTGAAACACGCCCTTATGGTTTTGCTCCTGTACCTCGGGAAAGCCGAGGATACCTCCCCTT
>CAZACO010000135.1:0-8408 GCA_964483185.1 uncultured Desulfobacteraceae bacterium | reverse complement strand
TCATAGGTTTTCAAGATCTGACGGGCCACCGAGACCTTGTGCACCTCGTCCACGCCGTCATAGATGCGTGAGGCGCGCTCGTGCCTGTAGAAGTGGGCGATGATGGTGTCATCGGTCATACCCAGACCGCCGTGGACCTGCAAGGCCCGATCCACCACCCGCTGCATGGTATTGGCCACCACAAACTTGATCATGGAGATATCCTTGCGGGCTGCTTTGGTGCCCACCTGTTCGATTTTCCAGGCCGCATGCAGGACCATCAGGCGGGCAGCCTGGATCTCGGCGGCGCTTTCGGCGATCATCGCCTGAACGAGCTGCCTGTCGGCCAGCTTGCGGTTCGGCGCGATGATGCGGTCCCGCGCCCGGGCGCACATCAGATCAAAGGCGCGGTTGCAGATGCCGATCCAGCGCATGCAGTGATGGATGCGACCGGGGCCTAACCGGTTCTGGGCAATGACAAAAGCATGGCCCTCTTCACCCAGAAGATTCTTTTGGGGCACCCGGCAGTTTTGATAGAGGATCTCAGCGTGGCTGAAATAACCTTCGCCGGGGTCACCCATCACCGGTATATTGCGCACCCTGTTGAAGCCGGGGGTGTCGGTGGGCACAATGATCATGCTGGCCTGTTGGTAAGGCGATGCGTCCGGATGGGTGACCGCCATGACAATGGCAAACGCGGCACCGTCTGCTGCCGACGTATACCACTTCTGACCGTTGATCACATAATCGTCCCCGTCCCTGACTGCCGTGGTCTCCATCATGACCGGGTTGGAGCCGGGCAAGTCCACCTCGGTCATGGAGAAGCAGCTGCGAATCTTCCCTTCCACCAAGGGGCGCAAAAACATCTCGACCTGCTCAGGCGTACCGAATTTGTGCAGGATCTCGATATTTCCGGCATCCGGGGCCTGGCAGCCGAAGGCGTACAAACCCAGCGGGGTGCGGCCCAGGGCCTCAAAGACCAACGCACTTTCTGTTAAGGGGAGCCCCATACCGCCCAGTTCGGCCGGATGTAGCGGCGCCCAGAGTTCCATCTGCCTGACCATGGCCCGCTTTTCTTCCAGGGCGGTCATCAAGACCTTCAAGTTGCCCGCTAAAAAGTCTTTTTCCAGAGGGATCAATTCATTGATGACGAACTCGTCGATCATCGATAAGATGGTCTGCATCTTTTCCGAAACTGTAAAATCCATAATGTGCTCCTTAGGCGGCAGTGCCGCAACGAGCCTTTTGCAAAGGTCTCGCAACCAAAAGATTTAACTGTGCGCTCAGATAACCAGCAGGACTTTCAACAAACGCTATTTCTTCACCGCAAGGCGCAAAGATCGCAGAGGGCGCCATTGTATCTTCAATAAATCCGGGAGTTCTGTCGTAACTCCTCAAAAACCAGGGGGCTTACCGTCGTCACACACGCAGGCTCAGGGGGTTCCTTCAGAAAGGAATATCAAAGGGATAGGCATTTCATCCTGCCAATTCCCTTCACAAAAAGCCATCTGAAAAGGCGCAAAAGACAACCTTGGTTGTCTCCTCCTCTGGATCGGATTCAATGAGAATGTCCTATTTACGGACCCATGCGCCGTCAGTAAAGCGCCAAGGAAATATACTCCTTTCTGAAGGAATTCCCTGAGCCGGAGTCTTTGAGAGCACCATTCATCTAACGCGCTAATTTATTTCAAGAAAAGTGATCTTTTTCTTTGCCATCCTTCCTGCCCGTGAAATACCTATTTCTCTGGGGTCAACGGCAAAGAAAACAAAGAACGACGTTGCGTCCTTTGCGTCTGCGGTGAATACAAACTGATATCAAAAGAGGCGGTCCGAGTCAATAAAAAATAACGAACATTCGTTCTTTTTTATTGACATTGCCGGCCGGGGCCATTTAAATGTTGAATATGCCGGATGATGACAGCATGGAACTCCCAAAGGATGGCATGGGATTGTGAAGATTCTCGTATGCGTCAAGCAGATTCCTGATATGGAAAGGATCGTGGTGAGAGACGGCGCCGATGGAATGGCGACGCTGGAAGCCTTTGGGGAGTTTCGCATGAACCGCTTCGATGAATTTGCAGTGGAGGAAGCGGTTTGCATCAAAGAGACCCTTGACGCGGCACACGTCGATGTGATCACCGTGGGCCCGGAGCGGGTCGCGCATGTGCTCAAACGCGCCATCGGGATGGGGGCCGATGCGGGCATTCACCTGCAAACCCCCACAGACACGGATCCGGGGCCGGCGGCCGTGGCTGCTTGGATCGCCGGATACGCGCGCTCCAAAGAATACGGGTTGATACTGTGTGGCAGTATGTCCGAGGACGGCATGCACGGGCAGGTGGGCCCTATGGTGGCCGCTCACTTGAACCTCCCTTATGCAACGCAGGTCATTGAGATTGAACCGGCCCAAGACCGATCCGGGCTGTCTATCCAAAGAGAGATCGAAGGGGGTGCACGGGAGATGCTGGACATCCGGATGCCGGCGGTACTGGCGCTTCAGCCCGGGATTAACCGGCCGCGGTATCCCTCGCTTTCCAGACTGTTGCGCGCCAATCGACAGGCACCCGAAACCATCCCCACCAGCACGTTGGAACCTGCGGGGGCGTGGGTCGACTGTCTCGGCCTCGTTTTGCCCGCACCCATGCGTGCGTCACAGGTGATCACGGGCTCGGCCCTGGAAAAGGCCGACCGATTGGTGGCAATGTTGAAGGAAAAGGCCTTCCTCTAATCATATGACAGACTCCGTCGACATTATGGTGATCGCCGTCTGTACCCACGGTCGCGTCCATCCGGAAACCTATGATCTGATCGCCTTTGGCCAAAGGCTGCAAGCACTGCGGGCCGGCACCATCGGTATCTGGGTCCTGGGCGAAGATGTGGACGCCGCCGCCCAGCAGATCGCCCGCCAGGGTGGCGTCCATGTGACCGTTGTTCAGTGTGCCGGGCTTTCCAATTATGTCAACGAGGCCTATGGCGCCATTTTGGCCGAAGAGATTACAGCCGTAAAGCCGGCCTTTGTATGTGCCGCTCATACCTCCCAGGGGTGGGAGTGGGCACCGGCCGTGGCCGCCCGCATCGGCGCAGGCTGCATCTGCGGGGTGGACGGTCTGGTTGAGTCCCAGGGGCGAATCTGTTTTCAAAAGGATGTATACGGCGGCAAGGTCAAAGGCCTTTTCTCTCCCAGAACGGCCACCACCGTGATCTCTGTGCAGCCGGGGATATTCAAGTTTACGCCGACCGCCGGATCATCGGCCGGAACCGTGACCCATAAGCGCTCGACGTGCCGATCGGTGCAGACCCGCTATCTGGGGACCAGGCAAGCCGGAGCCGATACCTCCGATATCACGACCGCACCCATCATTGTGGCTGTGGGCAACGGTATCGGCGATCAGAAAAACATGGCGTTGATTCACCGGTTGGCCCAACTGTTGCCCAAGGCGGCGGTGGCCGGCACACGCATCGTATGCGACCGGGGCTGGCTGGGCTACAACCGCCAGGTGGGGGTCACCGGCGCCAGCGTGGCGCCGGCCCTGTACATCGCCTGCGGCATATCCGGGGCCTCCCAGCATGTGATGGGGATGCGGGGCGCCAAATTTGTCATCGCAATCAATACGGATGCGCGCGCGCCCATGTTCAACGAGGCCGATGTCTGCATCGTGGAAGACATCATCCGGTTTATTCCACTGATCGAAGATGCCTGTGCGCAGCGTGCCGATAGCACGGAGCAGGCGTCTGATTTACTGAGAACGCCAAAGGAGGATTGAGATGGTTTCATTTGAACTTACCGACAAAATTGCATTGATTACCGGGGCCAGCCGTGGCATCGGCGAGGCCATTGCCATGAATTTGGCGGCCCATGGGGCCGAGTGCATTCTCGTCAGCCGCAAAATAGAGGGTCTTGAGGCGGTCAAACGGAAGATTTTGGATGCGGGTGGCAAGGCCGAAGCAGTGCCCTGCCATCTGGGCGATCTTTCTCAAATCGAGGCGCTCTCCAGACACGTGGCGAACACATATGGGCGTCTCGATATCTTGGTGAACAACGCCGCGGCCAATCCATACCTGGGTCTGATGACCGGGGCCTCGCCGGCTTCATTCGATAAAACCGTCGAGGTCAACCTCAAAGGTCCGTTTTTCCTGATCCAGCAAACGGTCCATCTGATGGAAGAAAAGGGTGGCAGCATCATTAATGTGTCTTCTGTGGGAGGTATCAGCCCCGCCATGTTTCTAGGTCTCTATGGTATCACCAAGGCCGGTGTGATCGCCATGACCAAGGCCTATGCCAAGGAATTGGCCCCCAAGAAGATCCGCGTCAATGCGCTTTTGCCCGGCTTGACCGAGACCCGGTTTTCGGCCGCCCTGATCGAAAACGAAGAGATCTATAAAAACGCCCTCCAGAGGATTCCCATGAAGCGGCACGCCCAGCCCGACGAGATGGCAGGAGCCGTGCTTTATCTGGCTTCCGAAGCCGCTTCATATACCACAGGAAGCATCATCATCTGCGACGGCGGCGCGCTGGCCTAAGGGCTCGCGCAAAAATAAGAGCACCAGAAGTGGCGCCCAGATTTAGGTCAGATTTGGCTGCAAGGGGCTATCCGTGGGATAGAAAGGCAGGCTATGTTATGCAGGTCAAAGACAAGGTAACCATTGTAACGGGCGGTTCCAACGGTATTGGCGCGGCCCTGTGCCGACGTTTTGCCCAGGAAGGGGCCAAGGCCGTAGTGGTGGCCGATATCGATGCGCAGGGTGCCCAGGCCATGGCCGAGGAAATCGACGGCCTGGCCGTCCGATGCGATGTTGCCAAAGAGGAAGACATCATCCAATTGGTTCGGCATACCGAAGCGCAGTACGGTCCCATCGACCTTTATTGCTCCAATGCCGGCATCATCATCATGGGCCTGGTGGAGGTTTCCAATGCCGACTGGCAGCGCATCTGGGAGATCAATGTGATGTCCCATATCTATGCGGCCCGCGCGGTCTTGCCCGGGATGCTTAAGCGGGGTTCGGGCGGATTTGTCATAACGGCCTCAGCAGCAGGTCTGCTCAACCAGATCGATTCCACGTCATACACCGTAACCAAGCATGCCGCCGTGGGGTTGGCCGACAATCTGGCTATCAACTACGGCGATCGGGGCATCCAGGTATCGGTGATCTGTCCGATGGCGGTTCGCTCTCTCATGACCCGGGAGGGGGGCGGGATTGCGGCCCTGGACGGCATTCTGGAAGCCGAGCAGGTGGCCGAAGACGTCATCACCGCATTGGATCAGGGACGATTCATGATCCTCTCCAATCCGCAGGTAAAGGACTATCTGCAACACAAGGCCACAGACTACGAGCGATGGATCAAGGGCATGCAGCGGCTTCGGGCCCGGTATCTGCCGGACCCGTAAAGGCACTGACCACCCGTTTCAATTCAATCGGTCGTTCAACCTCAATTGCAGTCGGGGTCCGGTCCGAATCAGAAACGCAAAATCAGAAGGAGCAGGCTTCTGGGTTTGTGGGTTTCGCCATATCTTAAAATGCGTCGACTCCACTGTTCCCGTTAGAGAGTAGCCTAGCGATTGATTCGTCTGTGCCACTGAACAGGAAAAATGATTTGTAAATGTAGACGTGAAATCGACAAAGCAACACGTAGCATTACCTTAAACTCTAAGTCTTGATGTAGGAGGGATGATATGCCCAAAAAAAAGTTGATGATTCATGATCTGTACGATATGAAAAAAAGAGGCGAGAAGATCACCTGGTTAACATCCTACGATTTTCCCACTGCACAGTTTGCTGAAGAAGCGGGGTTAGAGATGATCCTGGTGGGAGATTCTCTGGGCATGTGCGTATATGGCTATGAGAGCACGGTGCCCGTCACAATGGAACAGTGTCTTACACATTGTGATGCTGTTCGACGGGGTGCACCCAATACCTTTGTGATGGGCGATATGCCCTTTATGAGTTATCATACGTCAAACGGGGATGCCGTGGGGAACGCAGGTCGTTTCATAAAGGAAACCGGCGTAGACGCCGTTAAGTTGGAAGGTGGCCTTCGCATAGCAGAGCGGATACGCTCCATCGTAGATGCTGGAATCTTGGTTTGCGGACATATCGGCCTTACACCCCAGAGTTCCGGTCAGCTCGGTGGACACAAGGCCCAGGGGCGGACAGCAGATTCGGCTCGTCTCGTGATTGATGACGCCCTTGCAGTTCAAGAAGCGGGGGCGCATATGCTGCTTCTGGAGGCGGTTCCGCCTGAAGTGGCGAGCTTCATTACCAAGAAACTCTCTATCCCGGTTCTGAGCATAGGCGCCGGCATACATTGTGATGGACAGTTGCTCATCGTTTCAGATATGATCGGCCTGTTCAAGGCCTTTACTCCCAAGTTTGTCAAGAAATACGCTGCGGTTGCAGATGTAATAACCGCTGCCATGAAGGAGTATGTTAAGGAGGTCAAAGATGGCCAATTCCCCGGGGATGAGCATTGCTATCATATTATTAGAGGCGAAGAGGAGCGATTTGAAGCACTCCTGAAAGAATATGACTAGGGGCGGGGGCGACGGGCATGCCCTGCAGCTTAGGGCTCACTCAAAAATAAGTTAAGCCTTTGTATCCTCAAGAGCCGATCAAGTCACACAGGAAACGTACAATTACGACGCTGAGTGGATTGCTGAATGCGCTTGAAAAGGTAAGGCAGAATGGATACGCCATTGATGGCGAGGAGTTTTGTGAAGGAATACGATGCGTTGCGGCCCCCATTCGTGTCGGCGGAAAGGCGGTTGCAGGACTAAGGGCTTGCGGGCAAGATCTTATGTCTTAACTTTTGGCGAAACAAACACCTTATATCTGCTGGAAGGAAAATAATGATAAAAGACAAAGATCGGACACCCGTTGCCCGAGACCTGGTTACGAGGTGCGCCAGATGCAAGCTGGAGCTCAGTCACGTGGTTGTTGTCCACAACCCGGAAGGAATTGTCTACAGGGTGAAATGTAAGACCTGCGGGAGTGAACACAAGTACCATCCCGACAAAAGAAGGCCTCCCGCGAAGCCCCTTAAGAAGAAAGAGCGCAAAGTCACCAGAGAAGAGGATTTCGCAAGAGAGTTTGAGAAACTGGCCGAAAAATTGAAGGAAAAAGAGTCGGTGTCCTACAGCATGTCAGGATCGTTTAAGCCGGACGATGTAATTGACCACAAGACCTTTGGAATGGGGATCGTGAAGAGTGTCTCACATCAGAAGATGGAGGTAGCTTTTTCCGACGGGCTACGCATTCTTGCCTGTAACAGATAGAAAATGGACACCGATCTGCAGGCCCGACCGAGAGTTAACTGACACATCAATCTGCCGATCTCCAGGGCCAACACGGCGATGGTTGGGCTGTCAAACGACCCTTTCATCTTCTGGTTTTGAATCAGTGGGCATCAAAGAACATTGATACAGATCCGCCGTATTCAAAAATCGAGAGGGCGGTTCCAGAATGGGCCATGAAATCAATACTACGTTCGGCCTTTCCGGGAATTAATGAGAGTAAACAGTAGACGTGCCCTCATAACACAGACGCCAATTGTCATTTCAAAGCAACAGCAGACCCCATCCAATTTTTTTGCTTCAGATTACACATTTTCTTCCCATGTGACGTTTTATTTAGATATACCATCTGTTGATTTTCTGGATTTTGGAAGACATAATCTGCAATTTTGGCCTTATTTTTGCTTGATATAACACAGGAATATTATGTAAAAATAATTCCAAGTTCGTCTCAAGCATGCGTGCCTGACATTATAACCGGGTGCGCCCGAAAAATTCTTCATAAAGGCTTCAGAAACTATGCCCGGGAGGTGCAAGCGATGAAAGCCGATGGTCTCTATGAGAGGCTACTCATGGTTACATCTGCAAGAATATCCTGCAGGTCTTTGAAAGGGTAAAGAGATACGGGAAACCCACGCTTAAATCGATTATCGAGGCCATGACCGGAGAGAATATGATTGATACCACCAGCCTTTTGGTTTCAGACGTAGAGGTATCAAAAGACCTTCTGGTCTTTGATGCAGAGTCGTATGATACCCTATGGACTATACGCGTATGGGCGCTCCGTGAAAGCAAGCTGCCCATCCGGATACTCAAGTGGCACCGACATTATGACAGGTATGAAGAGGTATTATTCAGCTATTCAAAAGAACAGCCAAAGGAGTTTTTCAATGCCGATGCCTTTGAAGAGAGATTGAAAGACCCGGCCTCCACTGAACACGACTTGAAATATATGTTTCTCCAAGACCCCAAGACTCGGTCTTTTCCTGCCCAAGACAGTTAGCGAATAATCCCAGGGCGACGCCCCAGGCCAAACCGGTGTTGCCTACTTTATGAGGAGGAATTCGATTTATGAGTATTGAAACGGAATCGGGAACGGGAAGAATCTGGGTTATTGATGTAGCGCGGTTTTATGCCATG
>CAZACO010000134.1:0-8447 GCA_964483185.1 uncultured Desulfobacteraceae bacterium | reverse complement strand
TGTTTGCTGAAATCGTTCCGACCTGAGAGATCTCTTCCTGATCCTTTGTAGGTTTGGACATCTTCTTCAGTTCCTGCACTGCGCACTCCACGGCCTTTTCAATCCCCCTCTTGATGGCCATCGGATTGACGCCTGCTGCAACCAATTTGGAACCTTCTCTGTACATGGACTGGGCCAACACCGTAGCTGTGGTGGTACCATCACCGGCCACGTCTGAGGTCTTGGATGCCACCTCTTTGACCATCTGGGCGCCCATGTTTTCAAACTTATCTTCTAATTCGATCTCTTTAGCAACCGTAACGCCATCCTTGGTGATGTTGGGAGCGCCAAAGGACTTGTCCAAGATTACATTTCTCCCCTTGGGTCCCAGTGTGACCTTCACTGCATTGGCGAGGGTGTCTATTCCGATGAGAATCGCTTCCCTGGCCTTGGTATTATATTTAATCTCTTTCGCCATTCTACTTCTCCTCCTTACGATTATTTTGTGTACTCAACTGAAAAATGGTTTGAATGACATCTACTCGACAATGGCAATGATATCATCTTCTCTCATGATGAGGTGCTCTTCACCGTCAATCTGGATCTCGGTCCCGGCATACTTTCCAAATAAGATCTTATCCCCGGCCTTGACCTCAAGCGGGATTTTTTTCCCATCATCCCCTACCTTGCCGTCACCAACCGCGATGACCTTACCTTCAACCGGCTTTTCCTTTGCCGTATCCGGTATAATAATACCACCCTTTGTTTTTTCTTCCTCTTCCACTCTCTTTACGATGACACGATCATGTAATGGTCTTACTTTCATTTTAACTTTCTCCTCCCGAAATATAATAGTTTTTGCACAAACCCAAATTCAAATTTCAAAAAACTTACGCCTCACCTCCCTTAACTAAGATCGTCAATTCATCAACCATATTCATAGCGTCGTTTTAACCAACGGAGCATCGTGGAAAAACACGTTTCCGAAGATGCGTTTTCAGGTTAAAGACGCGACAGCGTTTTTCAGTTTGTCCGGGTTTGATGGATGCAAGGGAAATTCCTGCTGAAATCCTCACAGCAGAAAACGGCCCATGACCGCTGAAACGATATCCAACAAAACATAATATCGACCTATCAAATGTCAAGAGGAAGGGCCAAAAAACGTCAGACCGGGGGTGGGAATAAAGGTTTGTTATGTTCAAGCCTTACGCTTGATTCAAGCGCCATTTCAGTGTCTCGCGAATACCTTGCCTGAGATCGGTCTCCGGGACCCATCCCAGGACGCGGCGGGCCTTTTCTATTACCAGGCAGCTTTTTCTTAAATCTCCGGGCCTTGCAATCTGCCGATCAAGTGTGGCGAGTTCTCCGGGTACGTCGGAAGTGCGTTCTTGAAAGGCCTCAAATATCCTTTGGTAGAGATCCAGCGTCGTGGTCCCGATGCCGGTCCCGATATTGAAAAAATCCCCGGCCCCTTTTTCCAGGGCAGCGAGATTGGCCCTGACCACATCCCCCACGTAACAATAGTCGCGCACCATGCCATTTTCATCTTCCGCAAAATGATTCAGAGTGGACCGCTTCCCCTGAAGGAGGTTATCCATAAAGATGGCTGCAACCCCGGCCTCGCCATGGCGGATCTGGCGGGGACCATAGACATTCGCATAGCGCAGCGTGATGTAATCGAGCCCATACTGGTGCCGGTAATATTCCAGATAGTGTTCCGAAGAGAATTTTGAGACCGCGTAAGGGGAAAGGGGCCTTGGCTGATAGGCCTCGGATGTCGGGTATTCGGATGCCTCGCCGTATATAGCACCACCGGAAGATATAAAGATGACTTTGCTGACCCCGTGTTTTTTGGCGGCCTCCAACAGGTTCAGCAGGCCCTTGATATTCACATCCGCGTCGAAAATCGGGTCTGAAACAGAGTCCGGCACGCTCATCTGGGCCGCATGGTGATTCAGGACATCCGGTCTTTCCCTTTCGATCAATTCCTCCATGTGAGGCGAACGGATATCCAATTCATAAAACCGCGCTTGGGGGTTGACGTTGGAGCGCTTTCCAGTGTAAAGGTTGTCCACTGCCAGGACCTGGTGTCCGGCCCCGATGAAACCGTCCACCACATTGGACCCGATGAAGCCGGCCCCGCCGGTTACCATTATTTTCATGAGAACTCCTTTTGGAAATGAATGATCCTGAATTCAGTGATACGAAGATCACATGCGGAACGTATAACAGGGGCCCAGGCAAAGGTCAACCCCTGAGAAAAGGTCCTGTTTTTCGTGTTCCCGTTGAAACCTGACAACGATTAGTTATATTTAGGAGACCCCTCAGATTTTCCACAATTCAAAAGAGATCGGAGCGGAATGACAAACGAATGACTGAAGGACCCAAAAATATCCTTGACCAGATCGGCGGCACCCCGCTGGTTCCGATAAACAACCTGAATCAGAACAGGAATGTCCAGATACTGGCCAAGCTCGAAAATTTCAACCCCGGCGGGTCCATTAAAGACCGGCCTGCCTTGAGTATGATCGAAGCAGCTGAAAAAACAGGCGAACTGACCAAAGATAAGATCATACTGGAGGCCACCAGCGGGAATACGGGCATCGGACTGGCCCTGGTCGCAACCGTGAAAGGGTATCGCATCCTTTTGACCATGTCCGAGGCCGTGAGTGAAGAGCGGGTGAAAACCCTGAAGGCCTTAGGGGCCGAAATAACATTTACGCCCGCTCATCTGGGAACGGACGGGGCCATCGAACATGGATACCAGCTATTGCGCGAAAACCCGGATGTCTATTGGCTCGCCGATCAATTCAACAATGAGGCAAACTGGACGGCCCATTACCACGGCACGGCCATGGAAATCTGGGAGCAGACAGGCGGTGAACTCAACGCCGTGGTCGCAACCATGGGCACGACCGGCACCCTGATGGGCATATCCAGGCGATTTCGCGAACTGGATCCCAGGATTGAGATCATCGGGGTCGAGCCCTATCTGGGCCACAAGATCCAGGGCCTCAAGAATATGAAGGAGTCGTACCGTCCCGGTATCTTTGAAAAAAACCGGGCAGACCGGATCATCAATATTGATGATGAAGAGGCCTACGAAACCGCACGCCTGTTAGCCAGAAAAGAGGGGTTGTTTGTGGGGATGAGTTCGGGCGCGGCCATGGCCGTTGCACTCAAGGTGGCAGGAGAAATGGAGACGGGCCGCATCGTTGTGATCTTTCCGGACGGTGGGGAGAAATACCTGAGCACCCCCTTGTTTACGGCCAGGAAAAAGTCCGGGCTGCGACTGTACAACACCCTGACGCGCAGTAAGGAGGCATTTGTTCCGATCGAAGAGAAGCGGGTCTCGATTTACGCCTGCGGCCCCACGCTTTGTCAGGTGATGGATCTTATCCAGTGCAGGCGTCTCCTCTTTTCCGACCTGCTCAGGCGGTATATGGAATTCAAGGGTTATGATGTTACCCATATCATGAATGTCACCGACCTGGATGACCGTACCATCGAGGGCGCTGAAAAGGCCGGCGTTTCCTTGAGGGAATTTACGGACCGGTTTTACGAGGCATTGATGGCGGATCTCGACAGCCTTGGTATCAAGCGGGCGACGGCCTATCCCAGGCCGAGCGAGCACGTGGAAGACATGATCGATCTTACCCAGAAACTCCTTGAAAAGGGGTATGCCTATGAAAAGCTGCGGTCCATCTATTTTGACATCTCCCGATTCAGGGACTACGGCAACCTGTCACGGATCGACCTTGACAAGATCCGGTTAGGAAAGACCGTTGACCTGGACCAGTACGAAAAGGAAAACCCCAGGGATTTTACCCTGTTGAAGCGTTCGACCCTGAATGAGCTGAAAAGGGGGATTTTTTTTAAGACCAAATGGGGCAATGTCAGGCCGGGATGGCATATTGAGTGCGCGGCCATGGCCATGAAATTCCTCGGGCCTACCCACGACATCCATACCAGTGGCGTGGCCCTGATATTTCCCCATCATGAGAACGCCATCGCCATCAGTCAGGCCGTCACGGACAAGCCGCTTGCCAATTACTGGGTCCACAATGAACCGGTGATGGCTGACAACAATCGTCCGGATGAGGCAACAGAAAACGGCCCATTGACATTGCGGGATCTCATCGGCCAGGGCTGTACGGGTAGGGAAGTCCGGTACTGGCTCCTCAGCAGGCATTATCGAAAGCCGATCTTTTTTTCTCGAGCCAAGCTGTCAGCGGCCAGGAACACGGTCTCCCATCTCGACACGTTCGTCCAGAAGCTTCATCACGCCCCGACCGGGCCTGTGGATCCGGATATGGATCAGACGATCTATGCCCTGAGACAGAAGTTCGTCGAGTCAATGGATGATGATTTCAATATCGCACCCGCATCGGCCTCCCTTTTTCAGTTCGCCCGAACGGTCAACAGAAAGATGGACCGGAGCGGTCTTGCTCCCTCTGACCGGGAGAAGATCCTGACGGCCTTAAGGCGGGTCAATTCAGTGCTGGGGATCATGAGACTGGACACGCCCGCGGCCGATGAAGCAGTGGAGGAACTGATTCAAAGGCGGGAGACTGCCAGAAAGAGAAAGGAATGGGCCGTGGCCGATGACCTGCGGCAGAAACTCAAAGAGATGAATATCGAAGTAATCGACACGAAAGAGGGGCCGGTGTGGCGGAAGAATTGACGCCCCGGTGAAATAGAAAAGAGAAGCCCCAGTTAAATGGTCCGCGAATTGAATGGGGGAACCATTTCACGGTGTAAAATTGACGATGGAGTATTTACTTTTTGCCTTAAGATTACGGATAGGGGCAGTTATCGGTTATTCGTTATCGGTTATCGGGTGTCGGTTTGCGATTTCTCCTGATAACGATTAACAGATAACGGATAACCCGTTGCCAGGGGAAAACTCCTGAACCTTTGAACCTTTGAACCTCTGAACCCTTGAACCTATTTATAAAATGCCTATTTACGAATATGAATCATTAGATCCGCGCAAGGCCTGTGAAAAATGCACGGACCGGTTTGAAGTTATCCAGGGGATTAATGAAGCGCCCCTCTCCACCTGCCCTTCCTGCGGGCAAGGGGTCAGAAAGGTCATATCGTGGTGCCGTGCGGCAATCGTTGAGACGCCTGATGAACATATCCGGGTGAACAAGACCCTCTCTGAATATGAAAAAGCGGGGATGTGGAGCCATGCCGCCGAACTGGCAGATACCCATTCGGAAAAGGCCGGAGACCACGATATGAAGATGAGGGCTCTTGATAACTACAAAAAGGCCGGGTATGATACTGGCACGTTAGAAAAACATGCCAAGGCAAAAAGTGACTGAAGGAGGATTGATTTGATGAGATTGAAACGTGATATTTCACCCGTTATTGTGAGATGTTTGATGGCGGCAGTTCTTGTATTGACCTTTCTTTGCCCTTCCGCATTTGGAGAAAAGGAAAAGAAAGACCTCCCTCCACGGGCTATTTCTGTATCTCCTGAGTACACGGGGGTAGTGGTCCCCCAGGGGGAAAATGTCAGCATCGATCTGATTGTCTCCAATAATGGAAGGAAAGACGAAAATGTCGATGTTCAGCTTACCTCAATCCCCAAAGGGTGGAAGGCCTGGATCAAGACGTACGACTTCGGTGTGACAGGGGTGCATCTGAAAAGCGATACCAAAAAGACCCTGACCCTTCGGGCGCAACCGGACAAGGATGTGACCCCCGGCAATTACGTCTTTGACATCCAGGGCCAGACCCAAGACCGCAAATTCGCGTCAACGAGTCGGGTCACCATTAAGGTCCAGGAGAAAAAAGATGAGAAACGGCCGGAAGGCGTCAATATTATCACATCATATCCTGTTTTAACGGGACCTACGGACGCAAAATTTGAATTCTCTGTGGAAGTTGCAAACAAATCGGATAAAGATGGAATGTTTAATCTGGCGGCTCAAGGGCCTAAAAACTGGGATGTCAATTTCAAACCGGCCTATGAAGATAAATTTATCTCCAGCCTGAGACTAAAGGCAGGCCAGAGTCAGACGATGGCCGTCGAAGTAAAGCCGAACCCATGGGCAAAACCGGGTCAATATCCGATTCTGGTCAAGATCAGTTCACCCGAGGCCGAGGATCAGGTGGCACTCACGGTCATATTGACCGGCACATTTAAACTGGAGGCAGGAACGGCAAACGGTCTCCTGTCGTTAACCGCTGTCAGAGGGGAAATGTCCAATATCTCATTCTATGTAAAAAACGTTGGATCCGCACCTCTGAACACTGTCCGGTTTCTCTCTTTCCAGCCTGAGAACTGGAAGGTGACATTCGCTCCCGAATCGATCAATACCTTAGCCCCTCAAGAACTCAAACAGGTAGACGTCTCTATTGTCCCGGCCGATCAGGCATTGGTGGGTGACTACTCCGTCGGCCTCCGCGTGGAATCAGGAAATCCCCCCAAGGCGGACAAAACGATTGAGATCAGGGTCACGGTAACGGCATCGGCTGCCTGGGGGTGGATCGGGATCGGGCTGATTGTTTTTGTGATGGGAGGGTTGGTATTCCTTTTCACCCGGTTGGGAAGGCGTTAAGCGATTGCAGATTGTAGATTGCAGATTGTAGATTGATTAGGTTGAGGGGCGTGGGGCGCCGACTTTGGAACCTGGCCTTTGAACCTTAAACCTTGGATTATGGACCTTGGACTATGGACCGTCGAATGATTATTGAGACCACGAACCTCACCAAGCGATACAGCCGTCAGACAGCCGTAAACGACCTGAACCTCAAGGTCAAAGAGGGGGAGATCTTCGGGTTCTTAGGGCCGAACGGTGCAGGAAAGACAACCACACTGCTGATGCTGTTAGGCCTGAGTCACCCGACAGAAGGTTCTGCAACGGTATGCGGTTTGAACCCCCTGCGGATGGCCAGGGAAGTCAAACGCCACGTGGGGTATCTCCCGGAGAATGTAGGCTTTTATGGAGATATGGATGCGGTGCAGAGCCTTGAATATGTGGCTGCCCTCAACGGCATGAGAGAAGAGGAGGCAAAAGGAAAGATCGACGGCCTGCTGGAATTGGTGGGTCTCAAAGAGAGTGCGCGAAAAAGAACTGCCGCATTTTCTCGAGGGATGAAGCAACGCCTGGGCGTTGCAGAGGTGCTCATTAAAGATCCGGAGGTTCTTTTTCTTGATGAGCCGACCCTCGGCCTTGACCCGGAGGGAGCGATCCAGATTATCAGCATCATTCAGTCATTAAACCAGAGCAAAAACATTACCGTGTTGCTCTCTTCTCACAACCTTTACCAGGTGCAGCAGATATCCGATCGCGTCGGGATTATGATCGGCGGCAATTTGATTGCCGAGGGGTCCATTGACGCCTTGGCAGAGGAAAAATTCGGGGTGGGTGAAAAGGAATATTCCTTGGAAGAGATTTACATGAAGTACTTCCAGGAGGTATGATATGCAGGGTCTTTATGCCGTATTTAAAAAAGAACTTCAGGACCAGTTAAGCAGTTACAGGTTTGTAATACTCTTTGCCCTCATAGCCATGGTCAGCTTCATCACCAGTTACATGGCTGCCGTTCATATGAGAGAAAACCTGGAAGGGCTGGCCGCCACAAGATTCCCGTTTCTGATGCTCTTCAGCACGCCGGGCGTCATGTTTTCCATGGTCCAGTTTGTGGCTTTTTTCGGGCCTCTCATCGGCCTGGTTTCAGGCTTCGATGCCATCAACCGGGAAAGGGCACAGGGGACCCTGATAAAAATCATATCCCAACCGGTCTATCGTGACGCGGTGATCAATGGCAAGTTCTTAGCAGGCGTGACCACGATCGCCATTATGCTTACGGCGATTGTCCTGGTCATATCCGGCTTTGGCCTGGCCCTTGTCGGCGTGGTTCCCGGGGTTGAAGAGATATGGCGGCTCTTTATTTACCTCATCATCAGTATCTTCTACATCGCATTCTGGCTCGGGCTTTCTATCCTCTTCTCCATCCTATTTAAAAGCATCGCCACTTCCGCATTAGCCTCTGTGGCACTCTGGATCTTTCTCTCGTTTTTCA
This sequence comes from uncultured Desulfobacteraceae bacterium, assembly GCA_964483185.1. Taxonomy (GTDB): domain Bacteria; phylum Desulfobacterota; class DSM-4660; order Desulfatiglandales; family Desulfatiglandaceae; genus CAZACO01. The sequence goes on along the minus strand of CAZACO010000134.1, from coordinate 428 downwards.
TATCCTTAGGGGCCGAGGTTGTCGCCAATACGGCAGCCCCGATCGACCGCCAAAATCAGGTCGCACCTGAAGTGGTACTGAAACATGCACGTGTCAAGGAGATGGTGTCTCTCTGTTCTCCCATGGTCCTCTATTCCGATGCCACAGGAACGATTATCGATCCGATGAGAAAGACAACCCGCTCGATTATCCTCATGGGTCCGATGGAGGAACTGCTCTCGGCGCGTTTCCAGAATCCTCTCCCTTTAGGCCAGAGCATCCTGGTTGTCTTTCCGCATATTATCGCACTTATTGCCATCACGTTTATCTGCTTTGCCATTTCATACACAGTATTCATGCTGCAGGAAGTCAGGACATAGAGGAAAGTGCCTAAAGTGAACACGGAGCAGCGGGCATGGAGCGGGTTAGCGGCCTGTGGGAAGGGATGG